>JABCSY010000199.1 GCA_018238625.1 Promethearchaeota archaeon | reverse complement strand
AAGGATTCAGAAGTGGTTTCCTTTTCGATGAAGTTGTAGGTAGTTTTAATTTGAATATAGTTACTCCCTCTTGTGAAAAGCTCTTTTCAATAACCTCATTTCCATTTTTGACCATCTCTAATAGAAAACCGCTTGATCGAATGTAATCCTTAATCTTAGTACCATGTTTATGACCATGTATTATTTGCAAGGTATCATCTC
The DNA here is from genome assembly GCA_018238625.1 of Promethearchaeota archaeon. Lineage (GTDB taxonomy): Archaea > Asgardarchaeota > Lokiarchaeia > Sigyniarchaeales > SOKP01 > SOKP01. The sequence continues at coordinate 2,780 of JABCSY010000199.1, read as the reverse complement.
CACATTCTTTACATTCATCAAATTTATATAAAATCTCATCAATTGCATCTTTTAGATAGAGGTTATGAACATCAAGTATCATATTACTAATCACTTTTTCATTTTTTCTGGGAATCAAACTTATAGAGGAAAACATTTATTTGATCAAACTGGAGCTCTACTTCTTGTTCTTGGATAAGAGAACTAATGTCAATTCTCTTGAGAACTTCTCGAGGGATTTTTTTTACTTTATTACTTTTTTTTGTCATATCCCTTGGAGCTATAATAATGCCATAGCAGAGTAAATTGGTGTTATACCCTAATTCTTTTAAGATTTGACAATAAATCTGCGCTTGTACTTGTTGATTAGGAAATGTAGTGGAATACTTGCTAAATTTATACTCAAACAGAAAAATGGGGATTCCTCTTTTGAATATAATCAAGTCAGGCTTTCCTACGATGATATCATCGTGAGATTTCATGAAAAAAGGGGTTTCCACAATTACCATTTCCTCTGCTTTCGGAATTTTTTGTACCAGCTCTTTAAACCCTATGGCCTCCGCATCTTCAGCCATCCTCTCGTGCAGCTTCGATCCTTCCTTTTGCGCTTCGGTCTTAATTTTCCCGAAGATGTAATCTAATTCTAATTTTGCCTCAGAATAAAATTGGGACGCTATATCTGACACAATCAAGTATGGACGATTAAATTTTAAGTTTGATTTTCCTTTTTTAACGCGCTCAATCAGTTCCTCTCGTAGCTTCACTTGATTCTCAAAAATAGTTTTCCAGTTGTCTTGCGGCATATTTCACTTAATAATAGGTGATAAGATTATTTAATCCTTGTTGTTTTGAATGAACCTTATTATAAAAGGCATAGTAGAGTGAATATTTTCTTTAAACTCGTTTTCTTCGTAACCTATTAATTTAATAAATTAATTAATTCTAAGCGTCTTAAAGGTTTAAATAAGTAAAATTTACTATTATAATATGATAGGCAATTAATCTATTGCAAATATTTGCAAATATTTTTAAATATTGTGTTGAAGACTAATAAAACGATAAAAGTTTTGTGAAATTGGAACATGGGAACTGATAAATCAGATAAATCTAAGAAAAATAAGTTTGATAAGCAAATTTTAACGAGGTTTGTCCAAACAGAATGTGAAAGGCAGTTATTTTTGGATTTAACTCAAACAAAGCCAGATTTGTGGAGATCTCCTAATAGACCTATCGAGAAACCAAAAATACACCGCCATGGTTCAAAATATCTAGAGGGAATGGGTCAGGACTATGAACAATTAGTGTACGCTAGGTTAGTTTCATTGAAACAAGTGAAATACAAGAAAGGGGTAAAGGATAAGGATAAAGTCGCGAGCTCAAATTTATCACCAAATGCGTTTATTGAGGTTTATAAAGCTGTTGGACAACAAAAAAAATCTAACCAACTTTTATTATTATTAGAACATGAGTACGAAAACCCTCGTTCCTTTTTCAAAGATGTATTTAATATTTCTAGCGGAAAGGAGCCAATGCCCGTTGAGTATTCAAAACAACGACCCGATATTTTAATTATTGAAAAATTAAGTGGTACACCGGATAAAGTAAGTGAATTATTACCCAATAATAAGGTACGAGAAGTTCCAAAAGAAGAGCTTAAATCGCGGTATGCGATCTCAGTAATCGACATTAAAAATATTCGCGATATTAACGTAGGAAAAAAGCAATTTACTGAGATTTTGTATTACATGCAAACTCTTGCGTATTTTCTAAAAGAGCACGGTCTTGATGATAAGTTCTTTGTTCGAGTTAATAGGAACGGGATTTTTCCAAGATATAGTGAGGACGAGCTTAATAAAATTAAAAGCTTTGACAAATTTTTTGAATTAGCGATATTTCTCAAGTGGGACGAGTCAAATCAGATTTTTAAAACCCTCGTAAATAAAATACAGCAGCTTTGGAAGAAATCTCCTTGTTCAGTTGATTCAATTCCAGTAAATATTCAGGTAAATTGTGGATATTGTTATTATATTGAAGATTGTAAAAAAACTTTAGGCATGGATGGAGTAAAACCGCGTAAAGAGTGGTCGTTAAAGCTTATTCCGTATACTTCTATGTCTATTGCTCAACAATTGCTCGATCGTGGATTTAAAACAATTGGTGACATGGTTGATAACTTGAAGAGTGTTAAAGTAGGCAATACGCCCGAATCTCTTTACCCCGAGTTACCCCTCTTACAATTAAAAGCACGGTCTATTTTAGAGAATAAAATAATCAAGCCGCGTGCAGGACAAATACACGCATATTCTATTCCTAAATATTCAACAATTGCTATTAATTTCTCAGTGGAAAGCGATCCGGCTAATCAAAGAGTATTTGCTGCGGGATTGTATTTATACATGTCAGTATCGCCTAAAGCGCCTTATAGTTTAGTTTACGAAAATTGGTGGCGGATTTGGAAAGAAGGTTATGAGGGATCTAAACCCCCAAAGGAAATCCAGAAGGAATTGAACGAGAATTTAACTCGAGAAATTCCTTTAGAAAAGGTCGAAGAGTTTTTATCTCTTTTAGGAAAGCTTAAAGTGGTTCTTATTTTTTTAAAAGGTGAAAAAAATAAGGACGGTTCAATAAGAAAACGATCAACAGTAATATATCAGTTTGCGATTGTGAACGAAGGTAATGATAACCAAACTGAAGCACAATTCGCTAGAAAAGTTATAATTAAACTAGATTATCTTTTAAAACTATGCAACATAATTGAGAATTATTTGGTAACAGACTCGGAGAAAGCTGGAAGGTATTAC
>JABCSY010000112.1 GCA_018238625.1 Promethearchaeota archaeon | reverse complement strand
CTTCATCGTTATGTAGATGGAAAATTTTTAGTAGACACAAAAATGACGCTAGGGGTTGAATTTTTTCTAAAAGAGATTGATTTAGACGGTAATAAGATTCTTCTTCAAGTATGGGATTTCGGTGGACAAGAAAGATTTAGATTCCTCCTCAAGAATTACGTATTGGGTGCAAAAGGAGCCTTATTTCTTTTCGATCTAACAAGACCTTTTTCTTTAAATTGTGTTGATGAATGGGTTAAACTCTGTCGAACGGAAAATCTTGATCTGCCTATTCTATTACTTGGCTCAAAAGCTGATTTGACTGAGTTAATAACAATAAACGAAGATTTCGTTTTAGAAGTAAAGGAATATTACGAGATGTTTGATTACTTGCGAATTTCAAGTAAAACAGGAGAAAATACAGATTTAGCGTTTGAATTACTGGCAAAAGAAATTATTAGAAAAATCTAAAATTTATCAAGATTTTAATTTATTGCTCTTCTAAATACGATTTCGCACAATTTCCACTATATCTTCTCTTCTAAGTTGCACGGGATTGTTTTTCAATCCTGTCTTTTCTACTATTTTATCGACTTCTTTGATTGTAATACCATACTTTCCTAGACGATCGATGTTTAAATCATTTGTCCATTTTTCAAGAGTATCAATTAATATTGAACAATAGTAAGAAACATCATCATTTTCATATCCTTCCTTACCAGTAAGTAAAGCCCCAACAGTGGCATGTTTTAATAATCCCTTTTTACCAGCATCGCCAATCTTTTGCAATTGCGTGATGTTCATCTTTGTACTTTCTGCAAGAAGCGTTCCACACGCTACACCGTGAGGGATTTCAAATAATCCACCTAAAGATGAGGCTAATCCGTGAACTATGCCTAATCCTGCGTTTGCAAGGGCAATCCCTGACATCAAAGAGCCGTACGCCATAGCAGATCTTACGCTTATATCCAAAGCGTGAGTACTACAAGCAGGTATTATTGCGTCTTTCACATATTTCATGCCCGTAAAAGCTAAAGCGTCAGTGATAGGGCTTGCTCCAGGCGAAACATATGCTTCTAGTAGTTGTGTAAAGGCATCCATTCCACAGGCAGCAGACACAGAAGGAGGACTAGATAACACAAGTTCGGGGTCGATAATGGCATAATTTGGTATTAAATTATCGTGGCGAAGAGATTTCTTAAAACCTTCAGGACCCACCTCAGAAATAACCGCATTTTTTGTTGCCTCACTACCGGTACCCGATGTTGTAGGAACCGCAATAAATGGTATTTTTTTTCCATCGTGTATTTTATTCCCAACGCCCTCGAGGTAGTTCATAATTGAGTCTTCTTTAGGAATCATTGCTGAGATCGCTTTACCCGCGTCGGTAACGCTTCCTCCACCAATTCCTACTACCAAATCTATGTTTTTACTTTTATACTTCGCTACAGCTTCGTCAATAAGCGTTGGTGTAGGTTCTCCATAAACCGAAATTATCGAAATGTTTATCGATTTCTTTTCCATCACATTCACAATCTCGTCCCATTTACCTGATTCCCTAAGCGACTTTTCTCCGATTACATAAAGAACATTTTTTCCGAATTTTGGTATTATACTATACAGTTCATTTAACTTTCTGGCACCAAAAATTATGTGTGGGATACTTGTAAATTTAAAAGATAATACCATATCATTTACCTAGTAAAAATAAATATAATAAAATTTTTAACTTAATTTAATTTTGATAATTTGATTTATAATAAAAGAATTAGTGATAAAAAATTAAACGCGTTAGCGAAAACGACTTTAAGTATAGAGAAGGAGATTCTGGCGTAAAATATTTAATGCGCGGGCCTAGCATTGATTGGGGCTTAATTTTGCTCAAACCAGGCGAATTTATGGCCGAAAAATCTCATGGACATAACTTTATTGACGAAACTTTCTATTTTGTTGACGGCAATGGCATTATGATTGTAGACGATAAAGATTACGACGCTCCAGAAGGAAGCGTATTCTTAATTGAACCAAAAGAAATGCATAATATTCGTAATGATTCAGAAAAAAGTGTAAAAGTAGTATTTATTAAAGGAGAATATAAACCTAAAGATAAGTTTTAATTTTATAAATTGAAAAAAAAAAGGTAAATAATTGTGGCTAAAAAAAAACAAGCGAAGAGAGGGAAGAGTAGAGGCCCTTACATACCCCCCGTAATAACGCGCGTAAAATGGCCAAATACCCGAATTGGAGAAATGTTTGCTAGAGTTGTCGATATTTATGGTAGTGAGCGAATGGGCGTATTTTGTCAAGATGGTGAACATAGAATAGGTCGAATTCGTGGTAAGATTAAAAAAAGAGTATGGATAAGAAAAGGTGATTTGGTAGTAATATCTCCATGGGATTGGGAAACGAAAGTAGAAGGTAAGTTAGGTAAATGTGAAATTACTTGGCGATATACTAATGCTGAAATTTCTTGGTTAGAGAGAAACAGAAGAATTCCAGAAATATTAGATATAAATAATATTCCTTTTTAAAATCTCTTTAAAAAACAAAATTTTTTAATTTATAATTTCCTTTAGATCATAAACTTCTTTTCTGAGAAATTGTTATTTAAACATCTTAAATTTGGATAATTCAAATAAGGAAAAAGTGAAAAGACATGGTGGATCAAGAGGAAATTGATAAAGAGAGTGAAAAGGAAGGAACAAATTTAGAAGATAACTTAATTATTATCGAGAAAGAAGAAGAGCAAGAACCTTCTACTACTCTCTTTGCTGTAAGGACAACAATTAACCAAGAAAGCAATATTTTAAAACAAATTTTCTACAGATTTAAAATCTTGGATGTTGTTCCTGATATTAGGGCAATGCTCGTATCCCCATTATTACCCGGCTACGTGTTCTTTGAAGCCCCCCAGAAGAGAGCGGTCCAAATTGCAGTACAAGGCATACCCCATATAAAAGGAAGGATCGTTCAAAATATTGAATTAGTCGAGTTAAAACACGTAATACTTCCAAGGAGTGTTACCGAATATTTAGAATCGGGCGATACAGTTGAAATAATTAGCGGCGTATTTGAAGGCTCCAGAGCTATTGTAATGCGCATGCCACACGATACATCGAGCAGTGAGGAAGTGGTAGTGCGCCTTCTGCAAGAAGAGACACCTATAACAATTAAAATTCATGGGGACTATCTTAAACTTGTTGGAAAGAAAAAGCGCAAAGAAGAACCAATCCCTGAAATAAAAATTAGCGAGGGAGAATTATCTACGGACCTAGATAAAGCCATAAGTTTTGACGATGATTATGATGAGTACGAAGAAGAATCAGCTGAAGGAACTAAGGTAAAGAAAGCTGAAGAATACTTGGAAGAAGAAGAAGAGATCGACGACGACGACGAATGGGCAAAATTTGATGGGTTCTAATTTTTTTCATTTCTCAAATCAATAGTAAAAACCTTAATTTGGACCATTACAATTTAATTACATTTTTAAAACAACATTTTCATCAAATTAAATTTTTGATAAAAATGTGTAATTCTGTTGCTTTAATGTTATAAGAACGAACTATACAAGAATTTTTAAACTTAAACTATTATTAAAATAGTATAAATTCCGTATTATTGAGGAAAATAAATTTACTTTTAGAATTCGCATGATAAAAAATATCTTCATTATGAAATCTACAGGGGAACTAATCTTTTATAAAACATATGAAGATAGTTTTGACATTAAACTGACAAGTAGCTTTTTAAGTGCGATTTTTTCTTTTGTTAAACAAACTCTGAAAACTAAGGAGCTATCTGAAATAGAGGTCGGACCGTTTAGATTTATTTTTGAGGTTGAAAAAGCTGACTCAAGTGAATTAATGTTCGCGTTATTTAGCGATAGAACCGATAACCTCGTCGAATTAAGGAATCAATTGAGAGAAGTTAAAAGCGAATTCCTAAACGAGTTTGATTTACAGTTGCTTACTGAGAATTTTGATGGTGAAGTTTCAAAATATCAAAACTTTGAAAAAAATGTTGATGAGATCATCGAAAGTAAAAAGCTAGTTTCTGAAGAAATTCAAAAGGAATTAATTGAAGTTTTTAAAGAACTCCATACTTTCTCGTCTTTCGTTATATCTTCGGCATTACTAACTCAAACTGGAAGAGTAATAGTTTCTTACTTGAGTTCTAACGTATTATCTGAAATTATAAGGCTACTAGAAAGCCGGTTTATTATTGGAAATTCTAGAATACACGAATTAATTTCTCTCGAAGATTACGGGATTTTATCTTTAGTTGGGATTGAAAATTTTATTACCGTTATTCAATTCAAGAAGAACTGCCCTTTTGAAACCGCGTTAATAATTTCTAAGAAATTTTCTAACAGATTAAAAAAAATAATAATGTAAATTCTACTAAATATATTAAAAAGTTAAATCACATTCTTCATAGTAGAATATATTTAATGTAAAATTATAAAATTGTCAAAAAGTGGTAGTTAAAATTATGGAAAACGAAAAAAAAACCAAATTTATGGACCAAGTCATTAATGACGAAATTCTTGAGAAGTTAAGCCTTAAGAACCGATATTCTTTCTTGAATACTAATTTAATGACTTTCTTAGACCAAAAGCATATGACCTTTCTTAGGAAAGCTGAAAAGTTTTGCACTCGCTACGAAAAAAAGAATAACATCATTCATACCCCTGACGAAGATGTTTACGATTGGATCCCCGATTTTGGAAAAGAAGGGTTAATTTCACGCGCTCATCCTTACGAAGAAATTGACTTAAATTTTCCTGAAAACGGATTAGCCATAGAATTAATGAGATGTTTAGCCTTAAGTTTCTTTGACCCACAATTCTCGATGGCTGGGGGCGCAACCGTGTTAGCTATTAATCCTATCTATTATCATCACGAAAACATCCCTATTAGATTAGAAATTTTAAAGAAATTTGTCACTGGTGAGACGCCTGGAGCGATTCTGATCACCGAACCTGAGCGAGGTTCCGATGCAGTACACATGTTGACCACTTGCGACGAGCAAGACGACGGTAGCTTTCATTTAAACGGAGAAAAGATTTTTAGCACGAACGCTCCTAAAGCGGGATACGTTGTAGCTTACGCTACCGCAGAGGAAAACAACGGGAACACGATGGCCCAATTTTTAATCGATACCTCGTGGGACGGTTGGAGTTGCGATCGCGTTATGATCCCTTGGGTGCCAAAAGTGTGGCTTGGTCACGAATACTTTACAGATCTTAGAGTGCCTAAAGATTACGTGTTAGGAGGAGTGGGAAAAGGTCGCGAACACTTATTTGAAGGGTTAGTACCTGAAAGGATAGGGATCGCACTCGATGCTACTTCGCAATCTTGGAACGCAATAGCTCATGCGGCCATATACGTTAACAACAGAAAGCAGTTCAATCAAATGGTTCTAAAATTCCAAGGTGTAGGATTTCTCTTAACCGATCTCTGGGCAAGATTATCAAATGTTACTCAGGGATTGCTAAGGTTTTGTGAAAAATACGACGAGAAGGTTGAACAGTATGGCCAGGAGCTTCCCCGAAACATTGCTCAAGCTATGGTAGCTGGAGCAAGTCAATACAAATACCATACAACCTCTCTTTCGAAAGAAATTTGCTACGAAGCCGCAAATCTTATGGGAGGGGCGGGCTTATGCGATAATACTTTGATGCACGACCTATTAAACATCTCCAGAATTCAAGAGATCGTAGGTGGCAGCCGACAAATACAACAATACATCCTAAGCATGGCGTTACGTCAAACCTACAAGATGTCGGGCATATAGGACGTTCAATTATTTATGTTCTCTTATGATTTTATTTTTTTTATTTTAAATTTTCTTTAGTTTGAATCCAAACTCTTTTTTTTTAGCAAAAAAAATGATACAAAAAACATAAATGCTGCAAGTAAAAGGGTAAATCCAGTCATTAGAAAAACTCCTTGATACGATAAGAACACTAAAATATAACCGCTTAAAATTGGACCAAGCGTTTGACCGATATCCATAATAGTACTTAGAACTCCAATTGCTGAACCATAATTTTCTTTTTCTAAAAGATCCGTTATATACGCTGGTGTAGAAGAGGTGACGCTTGCCATTCCTATACCAAAACATATAAAAATAACGGTTAACAAAAGTAAATTCACAGTATGTGGTATAAACAAGGTTACAAAACCCCCTAAAAGGAGTCCGCCAAGGATGACGTGTTTTCGTCCAATCCTGTCTGATAATTGCCCCATAAAAGGTTTAGTTACTATAAGAGTAAATGTAAGAACGGCGGGCATTAACCCGATTAACCAAGGTTCGTAATTAAGAAAACTAATATAAAGAATAAAATAAGCTTCAATAATTCCATAAGCAAAATACTGACTGGCTTGAATAGTGCTAATTATCATGATCTTTTTATGACTAATAACGTCTTTTAGACCCCTTAGAAAATCTTTTGTTGTAAATAACTCTCTTTTTGAAATGTCAGCTTGAGTATAACGAGATTTGCGAGTTTTGTAGTAAAATATTGCAAAGAAAAACGCGATAATTCCTGAGAAACCACATACGAGATACACTCCATAATAATAATAATTTGTAACGTAAAGGATAAAACCACCGGTTATCGGTGCGAAAAAACGACCGATAAGGGTTATTGAAGAAAATAATGAAATCTTTTCTCCTTTTTGTTTTGGATATAATTCCGCTATCGCACTCGTGGCGACAGGAACAAATATTGCGGTAGAAAAACCGTGATAAAATCGAACTATCATTAAGATCCAAATGTTAGTTGCAAATAGATAAAAAAAAGGTGCTGAAGCAAAAATTACAATTGATAGCAAAACAAGTTTTTCTCGACCATACATATCAGAGAGGCGACCAGCAAACGCGCTTACTATTATTCCAGGGATAGTAGATGCCGCGAAAATGTACCCGATGAATTGGAGTTCATGAGGTGAAGTTATTAAAGACTTCGCAAAAAGCGGTAAAATTGGACTCTTTGACATGGTTGAGCTAAAGATAGCAAACAACCCAAGAACACTTATCGTCAGAAAATAACTTTTCTTTAAACGCATGAATTTATCATTATTTTTTTAATCCACTTAAGAAAATCAAATTTTACTATTAAATGAATATTACTGAAACAAAGTTTTTTTTTGATTTTTTTAACAATAAAATATCCTTATAGTAAAATCCGTAAAACTGAAAGAATTAATTGTTATAAATCTTCTAAATTTTTATTATAATTATTATTTACACTTAGAAAGATTAATTAAATCTTTTACTTGGAGCGTTTTAATTAATTAAATAAATAAATAAATAGTTAGTCTGCTTCTCTATTGTCAAATGAAAATAATAGAAAAATTAATAAAAAATAAGGACGCCCTCAAGGAAAGTTTCTTTAAAAGCGTAATATATAGGATAATAACAGTCTTTCTTGGAATGTTAGTTATTTTAATAGTTACAGGGAATTTGTTTGCTGCTTTTTCTATAGGATTTGTCACAGAAACAGTTCAATTTATTAACTATTTTTTCTATGAAGCAATATGGACTAATTATCACGACAAACGATTAAGACTCAAAATTGAAATGACAAGGGAAGTTGATATAAAATTAGATTTTGAACTACTTAAAGATATATCATTTGAATTCTCTCAAACAGATACTTATATCAAAGAAGCGCATGATTCTATATTATCTTTTTTTGAGAAATTACTGCAAAACGAAAATTTGGCAGAAATACAAGAAGACATTCAAAGAGACAAGATTTATTTTGAATTAAAACACAAAAATAGGAGTTTTATGCAATAATTGCTTAATTTAAGCTTGTTTTTAAATCAACAAAAAATAAAAAAAAAGAGATAAGAAGGAATTGGACGTTCTATATACCCGACATCTTGTAAAGTTGTCTCATGGCCATTGACATCACATAGTTTTGGATCTGTCTGCTGCCACCAACGATTTCAGCGATTCTAGACATGTTTACTAGGTCTTGCATCAAAGTGTTATCGCACAATCCTGCGCCCCCCATTAGATTCGCACTTTCATAACAAATTTCTGCTGAAAGTTTAGCAGTGTGATACTTGAACTGACTAGCAGAAGCTACTAAAGCTTGTGAAATGTTTCGGGGAAGCTCTCCTCCAAACTTTTCCATCTTACTATCGTAATTTTTACAAAACATTAAAAGACCTAGCGTGACGTTAGTCAATCTTGCCCATAAATCAGTTAAGAGAAAACCCACTCCTTGGAATTTAAGAACCATTTGATTAAATTGTTGTCTATTGTTGACATATATTGCAGCATGAGCTATTGCGTTCCAGCATTGAGCTACACAATCAATTGCTATCCCTATTCTTTCTGGAACTAAACCTTCAAAAAGGTGTTCTCGCCCCTTTCCTACGCCGCCTAACACGTAATCTTTTGGTACTCTAAGATTATCTAACCTTTCTTTCCCCAGCCAGACTTTTGGTACGTACGGAATGTAAACGCGTTCGCAGTTCCAACCGTCCCAGGATGTATCTATTAAGAATTGGGCCATCGTGTTCCCGTTGTTTTTCTCTGCGGTAGCGTAAGCAACGACGTACCCCGATTTAGGGCCGTTAGTGCTGAAAATCTTTTCTCCATTTAAAAGAAAGCTACCATCGTCTTGCTCGTCGCACGTGGTCAACATGTGTACTGCGTCGGAACCTCGCTCGGGTTCGGTAATTAATATAGCTCCTGGCGTTTCACCGGTGACAAATTTTTTCATAACTTCTAATCGTATGGGTATATTTTCGTGATGTTCGTAAAGCGGGTTGATAGCTAACACGGTTGCGCCCCCAGCTAACGAGAATTGGGGATCAAAAAAGTCTACGGCAAAACATCTCATGAATTCCGTGGTTGCACCATAATCAGCGTAATTAATATCAATCATTTCGAAACTGTGAGCTCTGGTTAGGTAACCCGCCTCTCCAAATGCGGGGATCCAATCGTAAACATCTTCGTCAGGACCGTGAGTAATATTGTTTTTCTTTTCGAAGCGCATACAGAATTTCTGAGCTTTTTTTAGAAAATTAAACTCCTTTGGTTCCAAAATAGCCGTTAAGTTCGTGTTTAAAAACGAATATCTGTTTTTTAGACTTAACTTTTCAAGGATTTCGTCATTTATAGCTTGAGTCATAAACCTATTTTTTTTTTCTTCTTCCATTTTTCTAACTCCAATTTTTTTAATCTATTTGAAATTTAAAAGAGAAATAGTATTACTAGGAAAAATATGATTTGACTTTTTAACTTTTTTTATTGAATAAACACTAACAACTGAAATATTAATAATTAATTGCTTATTTTCGAGTTAAAAAAAACTTCTTTTAACTTCTTTGAGAAGAGTTTACTACTTCCAAATAAAAAAATAAAGATTTAGTAATATAGATTCTTTTAGTTTTATGGATTTTACGAAACGGACATTTTATAAAGTTGTCTCAGGGACATTGACATGATGTACTGTTGGATTTGTCTCGAACCACCAATGATTTCTTGGATCCTCGAAATATTCATATAGTCGTGCATCAGTGTGTTGTCACACAAACCAGCGCCACCCATGTTATTCGCAGATTCGTAACACACCTTTTTCGCGAGTTTCGCAGCGTGATACTTGAACATACTTGCTGAGGCAACCATTGCTTGGGCAATGTTTTTTGGAATCTCTCCATTGAATTTTATGTATTTTTCATCAAATGATTCACAGAATTTGAGAAGCCCAAGGGTTAAATTAGTAGTTTTTGCCCAGAGATCGGTCAAAAGAAAACCTACTCCTTGGAATTTAAGAATCATTTGATTAAATTGCTGTCTGTTGTTAGCGTAAATTATTGCATGTGTTAATGCGCCCCAACATTCACTAATACTCATTATTGCGATTGAAATTCTCTCAGGCACTAAGCCTTCAAACATATATTCACGTCCTTTTCCTACACCGCCTAATACGTAATCCTTAGGGACTCTTAGATTTGTGAAAGTTTCTTTTCCAAGATGAAGCTTGGGTATCCATGGGATATTGACCCGTTCCATAAGAAGACCTTCCCATTCGGAGTCTACTAAGAATTGAGCCATCGTGTTCCCGTTGTTTTTCTCAGCTGTAGCGTAAGTTACGAGCCATTTAGATTTGGGCGCGTTAGTATTATAAATCTTAATTCCATTGAGTAAAAACGAACCATCGTCTTGCTCGTCGCAAGTTGTTAATTGATGTACAGCATCTGAACCACGTTGAGGTTCAGTGATAAGAATAGCTCCAGGGCTCTTTCCAGTAACTAAATCTTTAAGTGCTTCCAGCCTAACTGGGACTTCGTCGTGGTGCTCGTAAATTGGATTTACGGCTAAAACAGTCCCCCCACCTCCCATCGCAAATTGGGGATCAAAGAAATCGAGTGCTAAATTCCTCAAAAAATCAGCAGCTAACCCCCAATAGTCGTAATGAACATCGCACGCATCAAACGTGTGCTGACGGGTTATATAACCCTTTTCTCCAAAAGCGGGAACCCAATCGTAAATATCTTCCTCAGGCCCGTGCGTAATTTCATTTTTTTTTTCGAAGCGCATACAAAATCGTTGGACTTCTTTAAAGAAATTAAATTCTTTTGTTGAAAGTATAGCCGTTAAATTATTATTCAAGAAAGAGTATCGATTTTTTAGGCTAAATTTCGCAAGAATTTCGTCGTCAATTGCTTGCACTTCAAACTTTTTACCTGGCATTTTAATATCGCGACCTTTTTTAGATTTTTAATTTTATCATTCTATTATAATATAAAAAGGAGAATACGATGTTCTTTTTTAATTTTTTTTCAAATAGTTGTTTATATAAAGGTTTAAAGTTAAAATAGAATAGGAAGAAAGTAGTACAATTAAGCGTAAAAGTAATTAAAAAAATTAAAGATTTAAATAAAATAACGAAATTTGATTATTTTTAAAGAAGTTATTACTCTTCTTCTTCATCTTCGTCGTCTTCTCCCATTAAGGATTCGATTTTTTCTTCTAATTCTCCGATTTTTAAGTTGAGTTTCTCGATTTTCTTGTAGTTTTCGCATTTATCGCAGCCGTCGTCTTCTTTACATAGGTCTAAAGTGTCACAAACCTCTTCGAGCACATCCATTTCGTCTTTTAATTTTTCAACTTGTTCTTGAAGTTCATCAATACTCATATTTCACACCATTCAAAATTTTATTATAAAATATTGTATTTTACATAATTTATTTTTTTTTTCTATTTATAGTTATTTATAGATGTGGGGATATTGTAATAAAAAAGAAAAATAGAAGTTTTTAAAACTTTTTGTTAAACTTTAAGTTTATTCATTTGTTTTTCAACTTTCTTGTTCAATGAATCAATTTCTTTATCTAGTTTTTTCAATTCTACGGATATTTTCTCAAATCTAGTCTCTTGGTCGTTTAACTTTTTAACGTACCGTTCTTTTAACGAGACAGATTGGCTATCGTTCCCTAAAACCGAAATATTTTCTCTAAGCCTTGATTGTTCGTCCGTCATTAGGTCTCTCTCCTGATCCAAATTTTCTCTTCTGTTTTTTTTATCGTTCAATATTTGAATAGATTCTGCGATTTCTTTCAATTTAGCTTCGAGTTTTTCGTCGATAAACTTATGTTTGATATAAAATCCTACCCTCTTTAAAATATCGTCTTTAGACCAATTCCAGAGGTAATTGCTTGAATAATCTTCGCGTTGTTCTTTTAATTTGAAATTAATTGCGTCTTTAGGTTTCAATTTTAGTTTAAAACGCCAATAATTAGGGGTCTCTTCTGGGTCGGTCGGTTTTTCTACAAATTTATAGCCGTGAGTTTTGGGGTGGTCGAGGTAAAGTTCCTTCTCTTCATTTGTTTTGTTTTTAATTTTATAGGTGGTCATTTGGTTAGTGTAATAATATTCGTAGGAATATCCACTACCAAAGGTAACTTTATGTACGCTTAGACTTTGGGATTTTTCTTCGTGTGCAATAACTACGGCTTGCTCTACGGCATAATTCAACAATCTCGTATCTTCTTTATTTAGAAAAGGAATGATAGCCTCTCCTGCTAGGTTGTCGTCGTATATTATAGTGACTGGGCCTCTTTCCAGCGTTAATTTAGTATTATTGGTGATCTCAAGACAAGCGTTCGGATTTCTACCGTATTCGTTTTTATTGTATAACAAAACTCGTTTTGCTTTTATAGATTCTGTTAAAATTGGAACTAAAGCAGATTGCTTCCTTTTTATTGTTACTAAATTTGAAATGTTGTATTCAAATAGTTCTCCTAAGTCTTTTGTTTGAATTTTAGTTTGCGATTTTACTTTATCTAGTAACGCATCGTCTGTCATGTTCATAACGCTTTGCATGCCACCATAGGCTATAGCACCTTTAGGGGGGCCTCCAGGTGCAGGTGGAGGTATTCCCGTTCTCATTTTAGCCTTTTTTCTCATGGCCGCTGGTTTTTCTACCATTTCTGCCATTTCATAGTCTCTAAACTTATCCATTTCAAAACCTTCTTCAATTTCAGTAGGTTTTACGCTTAACACTCTTGGGGGGCGGATTACAGGTCTTTGTAT
>JABCSY010000198.1 GCA_018238625.1 Promethearchaeota archaeon | reverse complement strand
AATAAAAAAATAAAAGGAAATTGGTATTTTATGGCTTATTGGGTTTTGGACAGCCGTGATCATGAGCAATTTTACAACCTGGTACGCTCTTTAAACCAGGACATGGATCACATTTCACTTTTCTCAACATTTTTACTACTTCGTCAACTTCCAATCCGAGCTCCTCTTCTTCTGTTTCGTCCGCTAACATATCATCTTTAATTTCACTCAGATTGTAATCAATATCGTCTTCTAAATTATCTTCCTCATCATATAAATCAAGAATCTCGTCTCCATCATCATCCTTTTTTCCTTCGGGAACATCTTCAGTTTCGGTTTCTGCTGGTACTTTCTTTTTTTTAGCCATTGATTTCACGATTAATATTAGTTATTATTTTTAGTATTAATATAAAATAAATTAATTCAATAAAATTTAGATTTTATTATTTTATTTTGGAAAAGTGAGAATTTAATTCAATTCTAAGTTAGTGATAAATATTAATGCCAATTAATAAGTTTAAATATATTACGTTAAAATTGGGGCAGAATTGAATTTCTTAAAAAAAGATACATTTAATAGAGTCAAGATATAATTTTATTTTAATTTAAACTTTTTTAAAAAAAATTGGTGAATTATAAATTGGAAAATATTCAAGAAGCACCTAAATTTTCGAAGAAAATGCGAGTAAATTGGGCGATGGCTAGTTTTGGAGGGGCAATGATTAGCGGGATATACGCTGCACTCCTCCCAATTTTCTACATTGATTATCTTGGATTAGTGGAAAATGCTGCTGTGATATATTGGGTACAAATTATTTATGTTTTAGTCAACGCGTTCAATGATCCAATATTTGGGATAATGTCTGATAGGTCCAAAGCAAAAAAGGGAAGAAGAATACCTTTTATGAGATATACTGCGCCTTTTTTAGCGCTAACATTTATCCTTATATGGTTTTCTCCGGATACAAGCTCTGGAGAGTGGATAGTATTCTTGTGGATGGTCATTACTACTTGCCTTTATGATACAGCCTACACAATCATTTTTTTGGTTTATTCAGCATTATTACCTGAAGTAACTGAAAACGAGCAAGAAAGAACTGGCCTTCAAGTGTATGCTTCGTTCTTTTCATTGATTGGTATGGTTTTGGGATTTATAATACCCGATATGTTTAGAAATCAATCTCGCTTTCTCTTGTTAATGTCAATGATCGGCGTTGGAATTGTGGGTGCGGCGTTAATAATGTACACGACGTATAAGTTTAAAGAGAGACCAGAATTTACAAAAGTCGATACCCCTTTAGGTTTCATTGACGCGATGAAATTCACATTCAAAAACCGTTCCTTTTTGAGCTTAGTTGCTGCTAACTTTATGGGAATCCTGATTCAATCGTTAATCATTGGTTCGCTCTTCTATTTAGCAGATTACATCCTGCAAGAATCTACACTTATCTTATTAGTATTCGTATTTTTACCCTTAATTATAGGTATATGGATCACGCCAAAATTAATTAAAAGGTGGGGTGTAGTTCGAAGCGACCAAATACTTTTACTAATTGGTGGTACGGGGTTAATCCTATTGTTCTTTATTATAGGTTTAGAGAGTAATATAATGATATACATTTTTCTAGCAATAGCCGGTTTTGGATTTGTTGGGCCATTAATCTTTACAAATGTTATGTTTGCTCAAATAGCAGACGAAGACGAATTGAAAACGGGAGTTAGACGAGAAGCAGCGTTCTTTGGGATAAATGCGTTATTAACAAAACCCGCTCAAAGTCTTGCTATCGTAATTCCTACAATACTTTTAGATCTCGCAAACTTTATTCCACGTCCCTTAGGACAGCCTCCAGTTCTTCCACAACCCGCTGAAGCGATATTTGCAATTAGACTTTTTATTAGCCTCATTCCAGGGATTGCTCTTATTCTAGCAGCCTTTATTTTGCAATTATATCCAATCAAAGGAGACTACTGGGATAAAATTCAAAAGGATATCCTGATTTTACACGATCAAAAACATAAAAAATTGAAGGAATTAGAAAGGTAAAGTTCCATCATTAATTTTTTTTTTCTTAATATTCTTATCTCAATTTCTAATAAAAATTAGAATTTATACTCCATACATTTGTTTATTTGATCAACCAATTTCGAATTACCATATAATAAATTAAATGAATTATTAATTTGATTTAAATTCTCCTTCACTTCTCCTTTTAAATAAGTACGATATTTAGGCAGATCAAAACGATCTTTAAAATTTTTAATTTTTATATTTGGCACTGAATTAGGAGAATTTAATAACTTGTTTAATTCATCGTAAGGCTCGTATTGTAAATATAGTTGAGTAACTAGAGAATTTGTTAGATTTTGATAAAAATCTAAGAGTTTTTCGATTTCTAATAGTAGAATTTCATCGTTTGGTTCTTGGAGAAGTTCAAATCTTAATTGCGATAAAAATTGATTTATTTTACCAAGATAAGAAAGCGACGTGGGAAAAACCTCTGGCATAGGCAATTTTTTTATAAAGCTTCCGTTAAACCTTAAATAACCTCCAGACATGTGAAGAGTTCCATATAATGCCTTAAATACTAAATTAATAATATCTGAATTCATTATCGAAAGCAAACAAAAATAGTCGTTTGTTTTAAATGAGGGTACACTTAAAAAGTAAAGCCCAGTTAAATTAATGTAAATACCCGGATCGTACACACAAGTTATATCCTTAGCAATTTCCCTAAAAATTATCTTTTCACTATTGAGTTTGTCCCAAACTTCTTTTTTCTCTGATGGAAAGCTAAAATATGATATTTCGTGGTTTACTTTTGCGATTTTTATGCGTTTATTGAAATTTACATAATATTTGCAAACATTTCCGGTTCCAATTAATATTAAATCTTTATTAGAAGTCTTATTTTTACTAATATTTGTGAAATGGTCCGCCCAATTAATGAATCCGAAAGGACGATATATAATTTTTAAACCCTTTATAACTTGTATCATTGGTTTGAAATTTGTATATAAGAAGTTAACTAAGTTTAT
>JABCSY010000197.1 GCA_018238625.1 Promethearchaeota archaeon | reverse complement strand
GAAATGTGATCAAAAAAAGATTTGCCAATAAGTCTAAGGCAAAGAGCATACCCATAAAAAAGATACCAAATCTGATATAAGATAAAGATTTTACATGCTTAGTTCTCGGGGTAATGTACATCAATAATGTAGCTGTTAGGATAATTGTACTCGTGAAAATTTCAACGATTACTTCAGGTGTCCAATTTAATACCATTTTCTTATTCCATTTGCTTAATTTAAATTATTTTTTATATCAACTTATTTTGACATTATTTAATATATTAATAACATCCTCTTGTTTATCTGGATTCAAATAGACTTCCTTACTTGGATCTTCTTTAAAGCAAATTAAATCGTAATCAATTAAATTTTTTAGTCGATAATTGACTTTTTCTCTTTTTTCTTCTATTACTTGACTTTCAAAGATAATAGATAGTTAAATTTTATTTTTCATTTTAAATAAATTTAGTCGGAAGTTTCTGAAATTGTTCCATTTCTGAATGTCCAAACGAACGATTTTTAAAGCCTTGTAAAACGGAATAAGAAATCGACAATTTTTCCTAATTCTTTATAATTTTTAATTCTTTATTATTTTATTCTCTTTTTCAAGGAGCTTCAACGTCTAATAAGAACGGAGAGAAATGATTTATTTTAGGGTGTGGTGGCAAATAGTACTATTAATAATATTAATGTTAGGTCTCTCTTACGGAAGATTTAAATATGAGTGGTGGCAATATAAGATCATGGTATTCCTTTTTGAAAAAAACGTCAAGAAAAAAAATAAGACTTACACATATATTTGTCTAGGACAAAAAAAACGCGTGAATGGAAAATCTAAGCGAATTTGGGAGGTAACCCTCTGCCGAAAGGATCAAGTAGAAGAGAGTCTTCAAGATATAAAGCGAAAATTATCTAGAAATCCCCCAAAACCTAAAGAATATGCGTTTGGTTTAGTACATGCTCTATTTTCGATTTCTAAAGAGCTCGGTTTGATTGAAATTTCTAACGAATGTACGGTAAAACGAGAACAAGGGTTTTCGGTCGGGGAATATATCACTTTACTGGCGATAAATCGCGCAGTTGCGTTGAATTCCAAGAGTCAAGTCCGAAAATGGTTTGATAAGACGGCGCTTTCGCGACAATTTCCCGACATTTCGGAGTCTTTAACTACGCAAAATATTTTAAATCAGATGGAATATTTAGACGAGGAAATTATCAGGTGTATCGAAGAAAAGGTTTGCAAGAAATTGTATTCCGAGTTCGGGTTAAAATCGGATTGTTTCTTGTTTGATCCGACTAATTTTTTCACTTACATTCGAGAATACAAGAAAAACACCATCGCTCAACGGGGGCGTAACAAGAGAAAGAGAAACGACCTGCGACAGGTTTCCATGTCCTTATTGGTGACCCGAGACGAGTGTAACGTGCCGTTGATGCACGAAACCTACGAGGGAAACGTTCCCGATGTGACGCACTTCAAGCAGGTGCTCGCTCTCATGGAAAGGCGTTTTAAAGCTATTGGGCTCGAATTACACGAGATCACGTTAGTCTTTGACAAGGGAAATAATTCAGAGGACGCATATAAGTTCTTGGATTCTAAACGCATCCATTTCGTCAGTAGCATCCGCCCTTCAATGAACGTCTCGAAACCTCTCTTGAACGTGCCCTTATCTGAATACGAGGAATTATGGACGAAAAAGAACGGACGAAAAGTGTTCGGGTATCGAACTACGACGACTGCGTATCTCGGCAAGCAAAACGCGTTAATTTCCACCTTTGACGAAGATACGTTTGCCTTGCAGGAATATAACCTTGACGAGAGCATTAATAAGGCACTTTTGAAATTGAAGGAATTTATCAAGGTTCAGTTGAATGCTAAGCCGCAATGGAAGGATCCTATAAGTGTGGTGGACAAGATCGAGCGAGACATCCTTAAAAACAAAAAATTACGCTCAATCATCGTTATTTCCGTTGGAAAAATAAGTAGTGGGTTAGAAATAGCGTGGAAAATTGATGCTACTGCTCGGAAGGAATATTTGAAGGACTTAGGGAAATCACTTATTTTTTCCAGCAGGAACGAGTGGAGCACTTTAGAAATCGTTAAGACCTATCGGGCGCAAATCGACGTGGAACGGCAATTCAAGGAATTGAATAAAAGAGATAGGATCAGCGTCATGCCCATGTACGTTTGGACAGATCAGATGATAAGAGTGCACTTGTTTATCAGCGTGTTAGCGTTACTCCTTTCTAATTTGCTCTATCGAAAAATTCAGTTAGCAGGAATATCTCCCTCAAAAGATATGTGTTTTGAAGCTTTGGAGGATATTAAAGAAATTCGCCTGTATTACAACGATAAGGATCCTCCCGAAGTGCTTCTTACCCAGATGTCTGTCTTGCAACGCAAGTTATTCAAGACCTTGGACTTGAAGCGATTTACCGGAAAATAATTTTTGCATGGTGGCAAAAAAAAAAGATTCTTTAATTAGACGCCATAAGATCATATTATAAAAATTAACTTTGAAAGTCAAGTATTAATAATTTTAACCCTTATTTTTATTTTTCAATAAAGAAATATTTATCTTATGGTTCAATTGTTCGATTTAAGATAATTATCAGAAAGTCTTTTAAAAATTCGTCTCAAAGTTTCAGAAAGAGCAGATTTAGATATATTTAGATAATTAGCAAATTCGGTTAATGAAATTTTTCTTGGAATATCAAAATAACCGTTTTTATGAGCAATATTTAATATTTCATTTTGTCTTTGAGTGAGTAAAGTAGGTTTAATGGCGTATCCTATTCTTCCTATGGCTGCTTTTATGCCTTTTTTTTCTAATTCTGTTAAGAAATCGTCAACTTTAGAACGATTAGTAATAGCTTCTATTCTTATTTTACCTTCTTTTACTAGTATTGGATATATTATTAAAAGCTCAGTTTTTATCAATGTGTTTAAAATCCATGGATCAACCACTCTAATGTTCATAATTATAAGATCATTTCCTTCAAATAAGATTTGGGAAGAATTCTTAGTTAATTG
>JABCSY010000111.1 GCA_018238625.1 Promethearchaeota archaeon | reverse complement strand
TTGGGCTTTTAGGTGATATATCTGTCGGAAAAACTAGTATTCTCCGTCTTTTCGTAAGATATTTAAAAGTTGGTGACATAGAAAAAGTTAAAGGAGGACAGAAATGTACAGTGATAAAGACTGATTTTTCTGGAGAAGCAACAGTGCCCAGAGGGGATAAAGAAGATTCTCTTAATCAAAAAGAAACTAAAACAATTCATCCAAATAGAATTGTTTTTAGAGAAGATAAATCGGGAAAAGCACATACCATCTTCGCCCCAGGAGGAGATCGGCAAAGGGCAGTTGTTAAAATGGGAATAATTACTATCTCTCGTATCGCAACTCAGATTATAGCTGTATTTTCTTTGGATCGTAAACTTGAAAGACAATTTGAATTTTTCACAGATGTTAGGTTCTTTCCTGAAAAGATATCCGTTTGTATAAACAAAATTGATTTACTTGAGGGAGACAGAGATAAAGGTTTAGAAGATATTAAAAGCAAGATTACTAACTTCTTTAATAAAAGAAAAATATCGGTTTCTGATTATTTTATAACTTGCGGTGAAACTGTTTCTAATTTTGAAGAGGTTGAGGAATTCAATAACCATGTTGCCGAGATGATTTTAGAGATAACAACATCTCGTTAAATCAATAAATTTATGTTTTTTCTCTTATTCTTTTAATTTTAAGGCTAATTTTACAAACACCTTATGCATATCTAATTGATAGCCTATCAAAGGAGTCAATGATACATGGCCGCTATTTTTATCAATTAAAAGATATCCTTTTTTTTCTAATGCTTTTAAATCTTCATTTACATCTTTCTTGCGTCTTAATTTACTAATCTCATGAATTGAAGAAACACCCGAATTTTTAAGGCATAAAGTTAATGTACATAATAGCGTTGCTGCCAAACTCGGCTTTCCTTCGAAGGGATTAGCTGAAATCAATTCCGAAATTTCAGGATCATAATTTAAAAACCAATGAGAATCTAAAGGATTAAACCTAATCTGAAAACCTAGTGGTTCAAGATAAGTTGATAGTCCAGTAATTAGGTTTTGGAAATAAATAGATTTGTTCTTATGATTCGCATTTAATTGTTCTAAAATATCTTCTTTTGTAGCTCCTATTTGATATAAACTTTTCTTTCTACTTAATAAATGCATTAGGATTGAAATTTCATTCATTTTTTTTGTAACCTCAAATATATAATGTATTTGTATTTTTTTCATATTTTATTTTGCCTAGCTGTAAAAGGTGCAATAAGTACACAAAATATTCGTAGACTTCCATTTGATCTAGCCCATCATCAAAAACATCTTCAAAATAACATGGGAGTTTTTCTTTAATTTTATTAAAGAATGATGTCATTTTTTCAGTAAATTTATATTTTGGAATTTCTAATAAAAATTGGTCGTCTATTTTTCCTTTTTTCAAATGCTTAATCTCTAAATCCACCGTTCTTTCTTTACAAAAACGATCTGAAGCGTACTCCAAGAAATTTATGGACATTCCATCCATGTAGAAAACTTTCCTCCAACATCCTTTAAAAATATCGAATATCTCCTCATCCTCAGGGCGAGTCCTCATATATTCAAAGAATTTTTCGTCAATATTTAAAGAACTGAGTAATTTCTTTAGTTCCTCGAATTTTTCGTTGAGTAATTCGCACGCATTTTTGTAGGTTACAGAATAATTTTCGATGTTGAAAATGCTAAGTGAATCTTTAAGATCATGAAATAGAGGGTTCAATTCTAATTCTAACAAGGAAATTTTGCCTGAAAGAACGTCATCCTTAATAATTTCGATCTTTTTATTTAATTCCTCTGATAAATCTATATTTTCTGTCATTTGCTTTCTTTCACGATTTTAGGATTAAAAATAGTCGATACTTCGTTTTTGCCAACTCTGGCGACTCCAATTAACTTATCAGCCAGTAAATATAATGGATTTGAAGATTTTGGTAGAAACATTAACATTTGAATAGCATTATGCTCAATCGTTGTTCTTATCATTTGATACGAAGCTTCGGAATTCTTTTCGTCTAAAAACATTCCTGCCTCGTCAAACATACATAATGGAGAGGGTTTGATCTCCTGAAGCGATAAAATTAAGCTAATAGAAATCATCGAAATTTGACCTCCGCTTAAAGCGGTGCAAGATTTTAATTTATCCTTAGAGATGGCGGCTTTAATATCTATTCCCAATGCTTCAAAATTTCCCATTAAATCCAGAGTACAATACGCTTTAATGTTTGCGGAAATAAATTTTTGATTAATTTTTAAATTTAAGTCTTTTAATACCAATTTAAATTTGTTGTAGTAAGTTTCTTCCAGTTTATTTTCAGTTTTAATCGCAGCTTTAATGTCTCTTTCTATGTCTTTCTGATTTTTAGTGATTTCCTTTAGCCCAGTTAAAATCTGTTCTTTTTCTACTAAAATCGAATCATTAACATCTAAATAATTTAAAAGCTTTTTGGCGATTATTAGAATGTCCTGATCAATTTCCTCTATTGGGCGAATCTCCATTCTTTTTTCTGAAATTAAGGGACCTATTTCAGAATTGATACGTTCTAAATCGTTTTTCTTCGCTCCCAATTCAAGTTTTATAGAAGATCGCTTAAAACTTTCTTGCTCCAAGCTTAATTTAATTTGAATGTGCTTTTCATCGATTTCGCTCTTATCTTTTTGAAATACAATTTTTTGGTTTTGTAAATTTAAGATATTAGCGTTAACCTTGCTAATCTCTTCATCAACAGTTTCTAATTTTCTATAAATTTCAAATGCTTTTTTATCCGAGTTTTTGAAATTTACTTTTTTTAAATCGAAATCTTTTTTTAATATTCTTAATTCGTTTTTATGGGGGTTTATCCTTACGTCAATATCTTTTAGTGTTCCTAGATTACCATCTAATTTCGTATCCCATTTGTTTAAATCATTGTTTAGATTGTTTAGTTCGATAGGTATTTCCTTTATCCTTTCGTTCCATTTAAAAAACTCGGGTTCTTTTTGTGATTCTAACTCGTTTATTTTTTTTACTATGTCTTCAATTTTCTCGTTTGTCTCGGTAATATTTTGTTCTAATGTATAAATTAAATTATAAAACTGATTTTTTTTTGAAGTCAGCCTTTCTTTTTGTTTGAAGTTGTATAAAAGGTCGTTAAACGATTCTTTTTTCCTGAAAATCTCACCTTGTACCTTATCTAACTGTGATTGCTTTACTTTTAACTCTAAATTCTTCTCGTTTAGCGATTCAATTTCTTTTTCTAAAAGGTTTGATTGTTCTTTTTGAGTTCCTGGACTTAATAGCCCTTTTAACCGTCTTATAAATGGACTTTCGTATGCGTATTTGTATGATATAATTTGTTTTCCTTTTAAAGTCACACACTTACCTTTGAAATTATGGCTTCTATAGAGCTCTTTTGCGGAGGTGTAATCCCTGACAACAACACAATTTTTAATTTTTGAATAAATAATTTTTTGAACGTCTAAATCGCCGCCAACAACTTTAATTAATTCCGCTAAATAGCCAATTACGCCCTGCGCCATAATCTTTGGTAATGGAGCAACTCTGACATCCTTAGGTATGTATATGTTGCAATAAGCATTATATTTCTTTTTTAATTTCTCTATTAAATTTAGAGTATCCCAATCGTTCACAATAAAGCTATTAAGTAACCTTTCTCCCAAAACTGATTCAATAGCATAGCTTAACTCGTCGTCGTATTTTAAATATTCAATTATTGGGCCTTTAACTCTATCGGCAAGTTCTCTTTTCTTAATTTCCTCTTTAAGAATGTTGATATTAGCTGAAAGAACAATCTTGCGTTCTCTTAACGCAGTTTGAAGTAGTTTGAATTTTGTAATCTTTTTTGTTTTTTCGTATTCTAACTGTTCCACTTCAGATATTAATTTAAATAAGTTTACGGTTACTTCCTTAAGGTCCTTATCTAGTTGAGTCAACAAATCGTTTGTAGGATTTTCTAAAAACCACCTATTCTTTTCTAGTTTGTAATCTATGTCGGTCAAACTCTGAAAAATATCATTGATGTCTCTTTTAATATTTTTAATATTGTTTTCGTTGTCTTGGATTTTCCTGACATAATTTTCCTTTTCATAGGCTAACTGGTTATATTTTTCTAAAAAATCTTGATTTTCTTTAATCTTTAGCGTAATTTCATTTTGTTCTTTAATTAATTTATCAATTTTGCTTTTAATTGAAATTTTCTTCTTTTTAACTATGTCGATCTCACTTGTTATGTTTTTCCTGTGCTTTTCTAGCTTATCTATTTTTTTTTCATATTCAGAGATTTTTTCAGATAAGACGTCCAATTCTTGCTTTGCTCTTATTTTTTCATTTTGCCACGCATCTATTTTATTAACTAATTCCTTTTTTCTGTAATTTAATTCTCCTACTTTTTTTGATGAACTAATAAGGTTGCTATCTATTTCAGAAATCTTTTTCTCTTTTTCTTTGATTAAATTTCGATACTTGTCGATTTCATTGGTAATTATATTTATCTGATCTTGGCTTTTTTTGACGTTTAACTCGAGAACTTCAATGTCTTTCTGAAGCATGCTCTTATTTGCCCACAATAGTTCATCGTTATACTTTTTTCTAATTTTTAGTAATTTATTTTTCTCATCTAAACGTTCTAATTTTGGCATTAAGAAGTCGAGGTTTATATTTAAAGAATTTTTCCGGGTAATTAAAGATTTAAACTCCGTGTTTAATGTATATACGCTATTCTTTTGTTGTAAAATCTCCTCTCGTAAACCTTTAAGCCCAATTCCCTCTTCTAAAAAGGAACAGAGTTCGATCGGTTTTAAACTTTTAATAGTATCGATTTTGCCCTGGCTTACAAATGCAAATTGATTATCTGGATTAATTTCTAACTTTGACACAAGTTTTTGAATTTCAATTGCGTGAACCTTTTTGAAATTTTTATCATTTTCTAACTGAATCTCAAAAGATGGAGACTTTCCTCTTATTACCGTTCTTCTTATTTTAACTACTTCATTATGGTATTGAACATGAAGCTCCACCATAGCATGATCCTGCCCATCTCTTATAAAATCAGACCATTTCTTATAACGCTCGTCTCTTTCGTTACTACCTAAAGCAAATTTAATTGCTTGAAAAACTGAGGTTTTCCCGCTCCAATTCGGACCTACTATTAAAATAAAGCGAGGTACATCCTGGCCTTTCAGAGCCAAGAAATCCACTTCGTCTCTTTGAAAAGATAAGAAATTCTCTAAAATAACTTTACGGATAAAAACACTATTTTTTATCGCTTGACTTTTATCGTTTTCCTTAGCTTTATTTACAGAAGAAACAGCCGTTTTTTCTCATCCCTTATTTATTGTTTTCCAAATGCTCGTTTTAAATTATCAATACGCTTTTTAGCCTTTTCTAAATTAATTTGAGCCATCTTGGGGCTATCGTTTAAAACGAAAGAATATTTAGCCAAAATCTTTCTATCGTTCTCTTCTAGCGGTTCTTGCTTATTCAACTTGTCTATTATAAGTAAAACCTCACTATAATTCTTAGAAGCGGCACTTTCGTATAATTGGCTTAGTATAAAATCTGAAACCCTCTCTTCTTTTATCTGGTCTATAAAACTTTTGATATTAGTAGTATTTATTATCTCATTTCTTTCTTTCGTTGAAATATTAGAAATCAAATTTTGTTTGTCGTTAGTCCCTCCGTATATAACTTCCCTTTCAGTAATTGTTTTGGAAAATGAGGGTATAAATTCGCCAGATTCTATTAAGTTGATTAATATATCTGTAATTTCGTTGCTTGATTCGTTTAACTCCGAATTAAGGAAGTGTTTAAATATGCCCACTCTCAATAATCGGTTTAAGTCTTTAACTTCCCAATTACTGGTGTATTCTACTAAGGTTTTAATATCAAAAACGATTTTCGGATTTTTTTCTGAAAAGTTTCTTAAAATAGTCTCTCTTTCGATTTTATCTATCAAAGGGATTTTTATGAACAAATCAAAAGCTTCAAAAATCAATCTTGAATTTGTTTCGATTTCTTGAAATTTATTATTGATCCAGATTAAAATTAAGCCGTCTTTTATTAGTGACTTCTTTTCTTTAAAAGAAACTATAAAGTGTTCCAATAGATTTTTTTCTTTTAATAAAACCTCAGAAAAATTATGTTGATTAATCACCAACAATCTTTTTATTTTGCTTTCTTCTTTTTTATATTCATTTATCGGGGATACTTTGCCATTTTCGATATCATTTTTTACTAATATTTCCTTATTCCTAACAATATTTTCTAGAATGGATATAAAGTTGTTAAAAAAATCTTCAGGGGATTTAACGATTTCCTCTTGATTTAATTCAATAAAATCCAAATAATAATTATTTGAAATTAATTTTAAATAATCAGTAATATCAGTTCCAGAATTTATGTTAATTAGAAGAGTGCCTTTTGGTTGTATAAATTTAGCATAACTCTGGATAATTGACTCCTCGTGGTTTGTCAACATTATTTTCAAATAATTAATGACTTCATTGTATTTATCGCGATAGAAAATATCTTCTCGATCAATATCAAATTCATTTGGCGTAATTAATCGATAGTATTTAGAGAATTTCAATTCGTTATCTGAACGTTCCATAGAGAATTTCATCTACTTGTTAATTAATTTTTTTGAACATTATTTTCATGACAATTATCACATATATATTTAGCGATAGCTCATCTCCCGACAAAAATAGATGCATTAAAATACACGATTTTAAAACACAAACTTCTTAGTTATTAAATTCACTACGGAAATTTATTTAAATCAAATAGGGTAAAGGAATTTACAATAATATTGATAATAAATAAAAGAATAATAATAAAATAATAGAAATAATTAAATTCAATTCTGTTATATATTCCGAATTATTGTAGTTAATTTTATAGAACCATATTTCTTATTACCTAGTGAGGTCTATATATAATAATATATTATTATATATTTATTAATATAAAAAAAATGAGTATAAAAAATGAATATAAAAGATAGATATAAAAAAATCAAATCTGTCATTAAAAAACTACTTGAACCAACCGAAAATAAAAAACCTTATGAAATTGAAGACCAAGCAGTTTGGGACGTTATTAAAAGTACTGCGTCGAGATGGACTTAAAAATTAAAAAAAAGTTATTCTAGACTTAGGGCCATTTTCAATAATTACAGGAGAACAGTTCGTTCTAGCATGGTTAATCGGATTCTTATTTTATAACATGCACAATATATTCGATTTTCTTACAGCTTCCGAGATACCAATATTGTACCCACTTTCAAAAAATTCCAATAATTTAATACATTAAAATATCCGAATTTATAACTTATTAAGAGTTAGCATAACCTTAGGCTTTCATTATGCAAAACATAGGATGTTAAATTAAATAACATGTAGTGTCTGGTTTAAAATATCTAAATTTTTAACAAGTTCTTCCTTAAATAGATGATAATACGTAAATTTTTGTTTTTTATATCCTTGTATTAATCCTGCTACCACAAGCTTTCTTAAATGATGGGATATTGTCGATTGAGACTTATCTAATATAGTTTCTAATTCGCATACACATCTATCTTGTTCTTTTAAAGCATTAATAATGATCAACCTTTCTTTGGACGCTAAAGCTAATGTGAATTTCTCAATTGCATCAAATGTTTTATTTTCTTCTAATCCTTTCCCCAATTTTAGTAAATTATTAAAGAAACCATTTGAGTTAGAGCATTCTTTACAAGCACATAGCATTATCTTAATTTCTGATTCGCGTTTTTCTTTCATAAACTTAATTCCTTTTTATATTTTTTACAAAATACTTTTATCTTGTATATAAAAGTAAATCGATAAATATAAATCTATAACATTTTAAGTTTTCTTTACACTCAAATCGACAACCTTAAATTTGAAGTATGACTTTTATCAAATAATAATTATTCAATCTTAAAAGAATGAATTAGAAATGAAATCAGAAGAACCAAAAGAAGAAGAAGAATCAAAAAAAATTAGTTATTTTGAAAAATTTCTTCCGTTATGGGTTGCATTATGTATAATTGTGGGAATTATTCTTTCTCAGCTCATCCCTGAAATTAGCGAAGCTATTAATTCTTTACAAATAGGAGGAATTTCTATTCCCATTGGAATATGTTTATTCCTAATGATGTATCCCGCTATGTTGAATCTTCAATTTTCTGAGTTGAAAAAATTAGGTAAAAATCCAAAACCAATTGTATTGACCCTTATATCTAATTGGGTCGTTGCTCCTTTCGTAGGGTTAGCAATGGCAAACATTTTTTTGCCTGGATATGAACAGCTTATAGTTGCAATTATCCTTCTAAGTTCAAGCCCATGTACTGCTATGGTCCTAATCTGGGGTTATATGGGAAGAGGGAATCAAGAACAAAATGTAATTAATACCAGTTTAAATACAATAACTATCATATTCGGTTACGTCCCTTTAGTCGCATTATTAACCGGCATTAAAAATATTCCAATAGATATCTTGCTTTTGCTGATTTCTTTGGTGTTATTTATAGGAGTACCGTTATTATTGGGTATAGTAAGTAAAAAAATTATTATCTCAATTAAGGGAGATGCTTGGTTTAACGATGTTTATAGGCCAATTGTAGGAAAAATCTCGATCGTAGCACTACTAACGACTCTAATTGTTCTTTTTTCGCTAAATGGAACGGTCTTGATAAATAATCCCGATCTATTGTTATTAGTTTCTATACCTCTTTTAGTGGGATTTGTAATTGTTGTTGGTTATAATATAATAATTACAAAACTCTTTAAGTTGAAATATGAGGAAGCAGTAATTACAGTAATAATAGGGTCTTCAAGTCATTTTGAAATTGCGATTGCTACTGCGATAGCTATGTATGGAATTGGCTCTATTGCTGCATTAGGGACTACCATGGGACTATACGATTCTTAGTTTTCCTATGAAAGGGTCATTCTGGGAAGTTCCAGTAATGCTGTCAATAGTCTACTTCGGAAGATTTCTAAAGAAAAGAGGTTTTTGGGAGAATTCAGGAGATAGGACAGATTAAAGAATCCAAATTTTAAATTTTTTTTTTTATAAAATTACAAGAATCTATTATTAATCAAGCTTAAATCGGTAAAAGAATAGAAAAAAGGATTATTACAGAAATCTTATTATATCACCATAAGTTTGTCTTAGCTTGTCGATTTGTTTAAGATCTCTCCAATTACAATGGGGAATATTTCTAAGACGATAATTATTTATTTTAAATAATTTCCTTACTTGTTGCTCAAACTCGGAAATTATGAATTTTAGATAGTTATCACGTCGTATTGTATGATCAACTATGATATAAATATCGATAAATCCATTGTTTTTTAGGTTTTGTTTAAAATTATCACTAGATTTTAAATGCTGATAATCATTGACGAGAGATCCATTTCGAGGAGTTCTATGCTTGAATCTATCAACATATTCTTCTAAAGATGAATGTTCACGATCCCAATATTCCCCTGCGACACTTAGCACTCCTATCTTTATACTAATATAAGCAAAAGCGTCAAAATGCATTCGCTTATAACTCCTTAATGTTTTATAATCGCTAGGCACTAAATTATCAACCTTATCAAAAGGAAGAATTTCATATAATGATGTTGGTTTTTCACCAAAATTTTTATGAAATAATCTTGAAAGTAAATAGCGCATTATCCGTTCGTTTGTTATTTTTCCTCCCGAACATATTTCACAAGATTTTAGATCTAAATTAAACTCATCAGGTTTAGATTTAAATCTAAAACTTGGATGATATTTACAAGACCATAGATAAACTTCTCTGGATGGCTGTTTTAATTTCTCAATATAACTCAACGGGGTTTCCAGATTAAAATTATATTTATCACCTCGAGCGATAATTTGTTCACTCGTTAATCTATGACTATCGTGATAACATTCAGCACACCAGTTATCATAATCTTTAATGCGCTCCATACTAATATAAAATTCCCCGTGTCTGTTACAAATAAATGGGAATAATATTTCAGAGACTTTTTGCTGTTTATCACGAGATTTTTTTAACTCCTGATTTATTCGAGCTATAAATTCAGTTTCAGTAAATTTAAATCTTGCATTCCTCAACTCCGCTTCTCTAACAAAATCCTGATATGAATGGGACTTTTTAATTCTTGAACATAGAGGGCATACAGCGCGATATAAATGTTTGTAAACTACACTAAATTTTTCATGGTTGGAACACTTACAAGAAAGTTCAAATGATAAGTTTTCTATAAGAGTCCCTGTTAGCACAGATTCTAAATAATCAAATACATTCGTCTCCATATTAAGTCCTAAAGAATTGATTTTACTACAATAGGAATTCCATTTCTTCACTAAGCTAAAAACACGTTTTTCAGCACGCATTAATTTGTAATCGAGTATTAAATTAAAAAAAACAATATAATTACTTGAAAACTCTTGTTTTAGATTAAAAAACCAATTATCTAAAATATTTTCATCTATTAAAGAGTTAGGTCTTTTATATTTATTAGACTTTAAAGTAGCAAAAGCTAAAACTTCAGAACCATTAGATGTACCATAAAGCATCTCGGCAATTCTATTATCTGGCAGAACTCCTTGACATGATTTAATTTGTTTTACTAGATTCTCAAGAAAACCCTTTGATATGAATTTGGTATTCTTTGCATTTGAAAAATGAATCTCAATAAATTCTTTATAATGTTCTAGAGCTATCATATCGATTTTTTTAATTTCTCTTGGTTGCCCTTCTCTTTGTTTCATGGAATTTACGAACTCATTTTTTAATTCATTATTGAAAGATTCCCTGTATTCTTCATTAATTTTAAGTGTTTCAAAGTTTTCAGATTTTTCGTCCATGTCTTTCTGATAATTGTTATTCATTCTCAGTAAGTTAAAAACATCAGATTTAGTAAATTTTGAAGTTAAATCTTCCTTAAAGAATTCATGATATGCGGAAAACCTGTCGAAGGCAGATACCTTTGCTTTCTTATTTCCTTTAGTTTCAGGATTTAATCCGAGAAGACAGCGACACGTACCAATGTTTAGGATTTGATCATAACTATGCTTCATCTCTTTTAACCCCATTTCACGATTGTTTTCTGACATAATTAATAACTCGTTACTCTTCAACATGTTCTTTTGCCATTCATTCAAATATTTTTGAAGATGTTTTGAAAGTGGTTTAAGATTTTCAGGTTTAGAAAGGATTTCGGAATGAGCTCTCAGATGCTTGAGAATTCTTGTATATTGGATAGTTATTTCATCCATTCCATCCTTAATTGCTTTATTCACGAGATTTGATTTAGAATTATCTCCTTTTTTTATTGCTTTAATTTGTTTCTTGGTTAATTGCTTGAGATAAGCATTAGAAATTGTATCCATATAACGTGAAACTATGGGTACTCCCCTTCCAACTGTTATGCAATATACCCATCCTTCTACAAATGAGGTCATTTCATCAAGGAATCTTGATTTCACGCTTTCAATTAATTCACGGGGAGGTAGTCCAGCTTTATCAAACAAGCATGATAATGCAGCATCCACGAAATCACCGATCCTTTGATCGACATAAACTAAAGGAATGTGATGTTTTTTGCATTTAGGATACTTCCCAAAACCAAAAAATCTCAATTTAAGAGGTTTAACTCTTGTCATAAACTCACACCCGAAGTTTGGGCAGATTGCTATGCGGTCTTCTCCCACGGTTTTTCGTGACACGTTGGTGTATGCTTTCATGTGGTTAATCGCTCCTCGAGTTGTTTTATTGATTTTTTAATCTTATCTCTTGGCGTTGGTTCTAATAGGTTATCCAGCTCTCCTTCTAAACCATGATAGTTTATTTCAAGTTCTTTATAAAATTCGCGGAATTTTGCATATAGGCATTTTTTCACTAAACAAATGTTTTTTGCTAGCACAACAACGAATTTAAGGAATCTTGGATGATCATGAATATTCACCTCTGAAAAAATATGAATTAAAATGGACAGTTTCTCCGTTATGGCTGATAGTTTATCAATTTGTGTTTTGTTATTTACATTCTTTGCCGTTAATGCTCAAAACCCTGAAGCAAAAAATCCAAATGCCCCTGAAATTACTTTTGAGAAAGTAGTTCACGATTATGGAACTATTCATCAGGGAAGTAATGGAACCTGTGAGTTAAAATTTTCAAACACAGGTAAAGAACCTTTAATTTTATCAAAACCACGATCATCATGCGGTTGTACAGTTCCAACCTGGCCCAAACAACCAATTCTACCCGGAAATGATGATGTTATAAAAATTACTTATAATACAAGAAGAGTAGGAATAATTAATAAATCCGTAACAATTTATTCAAATGCAAAGAACAAATCGGTTGTTTTAAGAATTAAAGGTAAGGTAGTTGCAAAACCTAAGGAAGCATTACCGGAAAAAACAATTGATGCTAAAGCAACACCGGTTAATAGATAGATTGTTGATATAAAATATTTGTAAATATTCAGCTTGTGAAAAATATTAAAAACTTTGTAGTAAATACTGTATAAAAATTTGTAACGAAATAAATTACAAGCAACAAATAACAAAATACAAATAAATTCCAATGACCCAA
>JABCSY010000034.1 GCA_018238625.1 Promethearchaeota archaeon | reverse complement strand
CGCAAACCAACACTAGTTTCTGTGCGCCAAATAAGTTCATGACCAAGGGAGTCTCGATAAAATTTAAGGCCAGATTCAAGATCTGAAACGGGTATCCTAATGCAATCCACTTTTCGAATTAAGCTCTCTTTTTCTGATTCATTTACCATTTTATCATCTTATTGAATAATTAAATTAGATATAAATATAATATTGAGATAATAATTAGAATAGTATTATTTAATATATATAAAGGCGTGAAATTGGCGTTTCACGAAGAAAAAATATAATTAAGCTACCCTAAATTTGATCAATAATTAAACATGATGATAGAAACTTTCCTTCTAAAGGATATTCTCATTAAAAAAACAATAAACAATAAAAAAGAAATAAAAAAATTATTACTAGATAAAGTTAGAAAATAAGTTTTTGGTTGTAACCAAAACTTAGAAAAAATAGAATTAATTATCTTCTATGCTTTTTATAACAATCTCGACAATAAACAGGTCTGCCTTCCTTAGGCTCAAATGGAACTTCGCACTCGTTTCCACAGTCGGCACATGTAGCTTTGTGCATCGTTCTATCGCCATAATTTCTATTAGACATTTACTTTCACCAAATTTTAATATTATACTTGAAACTATAAATATCTCTGTTCAAGCATGTAATGTATATTTTTAAATTTGATAAACTTTGGTATTATGAAAAATGCACTTCAAAATTCCGTCAGTAAATATCTTGGTTATTTAATTGTTACAAAAAATATCCCAATGGAATTAAAATTTCTTAATCGATTTCAATACTTGTTCCTTTTTCTTTTCCTTTTAATTTTTTCAACTTGATCTCAAGAATCCCGTTGGTATAGCGAGCCTTAGCATAATCTGAGTTAATAGCGTTTGGCAATTCTATCTCTTTGTAATATTTTCGCCCTAAAACAATCTTTTCGGTAGAAATAGTTAGAGATCGGTTTGTAGCGTTTATTTCGATATCCTCTTTTCTCACTCCTGGCATTTCGGCAATAACTACGATTTGGTCTTCCTCTTCGTTAACTTCCACCAGTGGTTCTCTCGTCTTTCTTACTTTAGTTTCACCTGTAAGGGGTTCCTTTTCAATATTTCCGAACGATCCCATACTAGGTTTTCCGTCTGGACCGATACCGATATTGAACCCATATATTATTGGCCCTTTAGCTCCAACTTTAGATTTATTTTTCATTATTTCTTTTGTAAAATCTTCTGGTGAAAGTCCTTGTAAATCTTCTGGTAAATTTTTTGAGATTTGTTTAAAGATTTCTTTAAACATTTTCTGAAATTCTTTTGAATTAAATAATTTGGCAGGGTCTAAATTTTTGAAAGGGTTGTTGGGACCCCCAAAACCTTTAATCATATTAAAAATATCATTATATTCATCTTCCTCATCTTTGTCTTCGTAATCGTCTTTTCCCGGCATAGTATCACATCATAGTAAAATATATGTAGATATTAATTACACTTAAATTTTTAAATATAGATTTAAATATAAATACTAAAGCTATAAACATAATAGCTTTATTCTAGAAAAAATTGTTTAGTTTAATAAAGTTATTCCAATCAAAAAGTTTGATACACAATATTTAAAGTAATTAAATAGAGTTGATTTTTATTTACTCAGAATTAAGTGACGACGATAAAGAAATGTATTTGGATGTTCTAAGAGAAGCCCCTATCTTACCCTTCAGCAATTTTGTCTCACGAGGAGATATCCCAGATAAAATTGATATAAGCAGGCCAAGAAGTTATATTGATCGCGAAGTTTATAGATTAGTACGTCAGACATCGCGCGACAAATCAAGTAGAATGTTACCATTGTTAGGTTCAGCGGGCACAGGAAAAACTCACGCTTACCATTCATTTAAGGACAAAGAAAGAGCAAATAAAAGAAAGATAGAGCAAACTATTGAAGCAGAAGAAATTGAGGCGAGTCAACTGGAACCAGTTGATTGGACAATAGTTTATGTACCGAGCCCACCAGCTGCAATTCGCGTTTTACTCCACGTATATACTTGCATTATTGAGGAATGTGGACCAGAAATTCTCGATATCGTCTCAAAAAAATTAGTTAAAGAAAAATGGGGAGGCAAAAAGGGGGGATTGTTTCAGAAGCCTAAAATCGATGAAGTAATTCAAATAGGTATAAGAGAATTCCCTGGAGTATTTGCTGATTGTGTTAAGGCCCTTGTAACTTATCAATTAGATAAAAATAAAAGAGGTCTTGCTGAAAGATGGCTTCTCGGTGAAGATTTACAAGACGAAGAATTGAGTGAACTTGGAATTAATTCTGTCGTGGAAGAGGACGATGTATGCCTTGCCATGATTAAAATAATTACTGAAAATCTAGATAGAGTGCTAATTCTTTATTTTGACGAGTTAGAGTCTCCGTATAGGATGCATGGCGAAATTGCAGAACAAAAATTGCTTGAAATATTAAAACGATTATATAATGAAGTTAAAAGTTTAGTTATTGTTGTTGCTGTTTTAAAAGAAATCTGGCCACGTATTTTAGAGATCGCAGATGACCCATTACGCTCAAGGATGGAACCTGAACAAGAGTTAAAACCTTTTAGTTTGAACGATTTAAAAATATTCTTTAGTAAATCTATGGAAGTCTTTTGGGAAGATAACAATTTAAATCCTCCATTATACCCGTTATTTCCGTTAAACGAAAAATTAATTGAGATGATTTATGAAAAGACTAAAGGAAATCCAAGGAATTCCATCAAACTTTGTAGAAGATTTATTGAAAAAATTGTGACGGACGAAATGAGCGTAGAAGAATTATTAAAGGCAGGCGTAGAGATGGTAGCAACAGCAAAACCACGGACAGAAAAAGAAGAGATAGTAGATTTTTCGAAGCCTAGAGAAATTATTAAAAGGACTATTGAAGAAATATTAGCGGAAGAAGAATATACGATCGATGTTAACCCTCAATCGGTTGCGGGCGCCGCACTAAAATGTATTGACAATGTAGGAGAACAAAAAGGGAAAAAATTCAAAACTCAAATGGAATATAAATTTATGCTTGGCAAGAAATCTCAAACTTTAGCTGCTTTAATTGAAACTGGGGGTAAAAAATGGGGTTTAGAAATACCTTCCTGTAAGAATTTCGATAGAAGCGCAGGGGTTGCAGGTTATTACGCAGCTAAACGATTGAAAGATGCGATTGAACAAAAAGCTATTGATTCAGCTATACTAATCGTGCCAACGGGTAGTGGCGGTGCGAAATTTGATATGATTTTGCAAAACAATTCAGAAATTCATAAAGTAGAGTTGAATAATATACTAGGAGAAAACTTAATAGCAAATGCGTTAAAATCCCCAACTAAAGAAGGATGGAATATTGCAAAGATAATTTTCACCGATATTGGAGAATTTGTCCCCCCTCAAGTTGAAGAACCTTCAGAGGATACTGAACTATAAGGAGCTTAAAATATCTCTTTTTTAGATTAAAAAAAATTAAAGTTTTTCGAAATGTTCTTTGATTTTTGTATCTAAAATAAACAATTCCTTTGCTAATTGGTCTGCTCTTTTGAAACTCTTTAGTAATTCAGTTAAACTTATTGTTAATTCTTGATCCTCAAAGGAATTTGAAATATTTATTAAAGTATCTATAGGTCTTATTAACTCGTGATATAGATGAAGCTTATTATGTTGGAACGCCTCAATTTTTTTTTCCATTTCTCTGTGTATATTTTCGCGATCTTTAATTAATTCGGGAAATTTTACTATTTGGTCAGCTTTGCTTGTCAAAAACAAGACTACATCGTTTTCCTGGATAATTTCGGCTAATTCAGCAGCTTTAAGGAAGCTTTTTCTAGCCCTTTTATAAAATTTATCGTTTAATAATTGCTCAGCAAGTTTGATTTCCTCTGACATCTTCTCAGGGATATCTTCACCTAAATCTATTAATTCTCTAGCTTCTTGCAACTTTCCGTCGTCAAGCATTTTTTTGGTTTTATCATTGATGGTTTCTTTAATCAGAGTCGGTTCTTTTAACTTTTCCATTAAAGTGAAAATGGAGTCAAATTCTTTTTTGAACAACGCTTCTAATTTTCCTTTGTCCTTTGAAAATTCTTCAACAACTTTAGTAGCGATGTTATCGAGTATACTCTTCAAAGAAACTAAGTCTTCATCATTTTTAAAGACAAAACCTAAGAAGAGATTGTCTCTTTCAATAGATTCTGCTCTTATTTTTGACGAATAAAACCTTAAATCTTCTCTCCAACATATTGTATCCAAAAATTTGTTTTGGATGTGTTTTTCTTCGAAATCTTTTAAAATTTCGGGATCAATTTTATTTTCTTGAGCCAAATAATATTCTGCTAATACATTTGGTCCAAAAGATTCGTCTATTTCGTAGAGATATATTCCAACTGGCATAATATAGATTCTCAGTATATTTTTTCATATTAAAATTATTCTTAATTAATAGTTAATAAGCATTTGATTTTAAATTTTTATTTAATCGAAACATTATGATATTATCTTAGAATTATAAGAATCTAAATAGTGAATTTATAAAATGACGATTATTGAAAATACTTATTGTGAAGCTTTTGAAGGCCTTGTTATACAGTTAATGGTGACCGCCCAAGATGCTGAATTCCTAAATAGAGCCGTAAACGCCTTCACTGCGTTGCCTTCTACGGTTTTTGGGGACGCTGAAGGTGGAATTGTAAGGTGGCTTTCTGAAAAAGAGACAATTGATGGAAGATTGGGGGCAATCGTTCAATTATGGGTAACGGGAACTGGAAAAAAGGCAACAGCTAAATTCTACGAACAATTAGGGAGGAGAATGAGACAAGGTATTCTTGTAGTTCCAACCACTGCCGTTTTTGATTATTATCCTAAAAAAATTGACGCTAAACTTAATATGATGGATAATGTGGGACATTGTGGTGATGGATACGAAGAAATAATCGAGAAATTCGATCGAAAGCTAATTTCTGTTCCGATTATGATGGGATATGATTTTTTAATTGAAGAAGAAATATCTTATGCGAAAGGAGTAATGGGAGGAAATTTATGGTTTTTTTGTGATTCTGTCGATTCTGGTATCAAAGTAGGACGAGAAGCCGTAAGAATCGTTGCGGGATTAAACAATGTATGCACGACTTTTGACGTGTGCTCAGCAGGTTCTAAACCAGTACCACCCGACGCGAAATATCCTGAGATTGGCCCACCTACAAATCATCCTTTCTGCCCAACATTGAAGGATAAATTATCCTCAGAAGAATTTGAGGTCCCTGAAGGAGTTTTATCTATTCCAGAAATAATTTTCAACGCCCTTGATCTTGAAACGGTTGAGTTAACAACGGCAAAAATAATAGAAGGAATTTTAGACATGGATGGTTTGCTTAAAATTTCTGCCGGAAACTACGGGGGAAAATTAGGTAAATTTAAAATATATTTACGAGAATTAGGTTTAAAAGAAAGCTATTTTAGTTAAATTTCTCTTTTATTTATATGCTAAAGTTTTATCTTTTGCGGGTAGAATAGGGAGTCCTTTTTTATAGTCAGAAAATATAGGATATTTTTCTTCAAATACTCTTTCAATTTCCTCAAGCGGTAAATCGGCGTGGATGCCTCTATCCATGACGTATTCTCCAAATAGCTTACCTTCGTTATCGTATACAGCAAAAACTGCATCGTTTTCGCCATCGAATTCAACCATAGGAATAAAACCGCCCTTTAGTGCTGTTTTCGGGTCAAAGGAAGGCGTTAATTTTACCCATTTATTATTCAGATAAAGTTCGCTATAGCCATGATAATGCATGACATTCGTTCCCATAAAATCTATTATTTTTTGAGAGATCTTATGATTTATCAAGTCTACTAAATGAATACTCGCTGGAATTCCAATAGCCCTCGCAAAGGAAGATAATAGTACGGATTTTGAGACGCAAAAACCATTTTTTCGTCGTAGAGTTACGCTTGCTTTAAAATTTGCCTTTATTGACGGAATATATGTGTGCATGTTATATTTAATTTCATCTCTTACCCAATAAAAAAGAGCAATGGCTTTTTCTTTTTCAGTTTCTAACCCTTCGGTAATTTCAAAAGCTTTATCCCGAACAAATTTCTTGTTAAAATCGAAAAATTTAGTAGGTTGTAAATAAATATCCAAATTCCCCATAATTAGGAAAAAAATTTATTGTTTTTGAATATTACCATTCAGATTACTTTCACTAAAAAGAAAATTTAGAAAAAAAAAAAGTTTAAGTGTATAAAAAAAATTAACTTTATGTAATTTATAAATAAAGATATTTCAATTATTATTTAGGACCTAAACAATAAAAAGAGTTTTTTTAAAAAATTTATAGAGTGTTAAATATTAAAATCAAAATTAAAAGGTTTATTTGGATATTGCCATTAATTGGCGGACTTCTAACGCTCAGAGCAATTTTTACTCCAGCAGCTTATTATTTTGAGAGTAGTGGGCACTTAATTTTTTGGATGTGGGGTTGGTATGATAGATTAGGTATATGGGATTATGGCATGGCAAAGGGATTTATTTCTGATCCGTTGATCCTTAATATTGGGATTATATGTACTGTATTAATAATAGTTGGTGCGTCCATTTTCATCGTTAACAGCATTTCAGCGGCTTTTATATCTAGGAAAGGTAATAAATTTACCAAAATTGTATTATGGGTATGGTTTTTATGTGGAATATTACTTATTATTGCACCAATCTTTTGGATGGCAATGGTACAAAATTTTCCACCATTTTCACCAATTCCTGTTGGTAGTGACCTCCCTCTTAATTTCTGGAGCGTCTTTTTTCCAGGCTGGGCAGTTATAACCCCAATTATAACTGGTGCTTTAACCTGTGGTACTATTATTCTATTAAAAATAATATTTGTTAATTAATATAAGAAAACAAATAGAAAAATTTAGAAAAAAAAATTTAGATTTTATTTGCGATCAAATCAATTATGTCAATTACTTGAATTTTTTCTCGAGCTTCAGTGCCCATTTCTTTATACGCATCGCTCAAATTACCGATACAGAAGGGACAACTCGTAGTTAAGATTTTTGCGCCCGTATCTATGGCTTCTTGAATTCTCTCTTTTGAGATGTCAAGAGCCAATTCGGGAAATTGACTTTTTACGCCTCCTCCAGCCCCACAGCACCAAGCATCCTTACGGTTTCTTTTCATTTCTATTAGTTCAATTCCCGGAATTTTCGATAATACTTCTCTAGGTATATCGTAAAGATCCATGTGACGTCCTAAATGGCATGGGTCGTGCCAAGTTGTGATTTCCGCGCCTTCTACGGATTTAAATGGTATCTCGTTATTGTTTAACATCTCAACTAAAATTTCCGTAATGTGTTTTACTTCAAACGGTAATTCCTCACCTAACAATTCAGGATAATCCTTTTTCCAAGTTCTATAACATCCTGCACATGCTGTAAAGACTGTTTTAGCGCCCATATTCTTAAAAACTTCTATGTTATGCCTAATTATATCAGTTAGAGCCCTTTCATCGCCGATCCTCAAGGCAACAGAACCACAACACCACTCATT
Source organism: Promethearchaeota archaeon (assembly GCA_018238625.1). Taxonomy (GTDB): domain Archaea; phylum Asgardarchaeota; class Lokiarchaeia; order Sigyniarchaeales; family SOKP01; genus SOKP01. The sequence continues at coordinate 29,868 of JABCSY010000034.1, read as the reverse complement.
TTTAGACATTGCGATATCTTTTCCAGCAGCATTTAAAATTTTCATCATGCTTTTTAACGTATCTACTTGTCTTAAAGGCATCGTACACCCTCCAAAAAACACTAGTTCTCCTTTGTCCTTGATTTCGGGAAATTCAGTTGTCCACTCGAATTTTTTTGCTTCTTCTTCGCCGTAAGGATTTCTCATAGTTTCATCGTTCATGTAATCAATTAACTTTCCGTGTCTATCAAGTGGAGCGAAGCCAGCCTCTACTAGATCTTTTCTTAGCGCTTCCCATACTTTTACATGGTCGATCCATTTAGACGTATTAAGAACGATATACTCGTTTTGAGACATATGACACACTTCTGTACAATTCCCGCATTCCATACACTCGTAAACGAATTCCGCGAGCTCTTTGGAAAGAGGAATCTGTTCTTCTAATATGCTTTTAAGAACGTTCATTCTTCCTCGAGAAAAACAAATTTCAAAACCTCCTCCTCCTTTAGCTTCCTTAACCGGACAAGTTAAATATCTATCAACTGCGGGTCTTATGGCGTATCCGCAGTCCCCACATCCCATACAGCTAAATATGGCTTTCCATTCCTTTTTTAAATGTTTTAACTCACTCATTTTTTCAATCCCCCCAAAAATTAAATTTTCCTCTACTTATTATTGATTTAGGGTCAAGAACATTTTTTATTGATTTCATAAAATTATAATACTCAGGCGTGTAAGCTCCAATATCGACCATTAGACGAGACATAAAATCTCCCATCATATACCACTGAACCCCGCTTTTTGTCACTCTTTCTAATAGCGATTTCCAGAGCTTTAAATTTAACTCCTTGAGAATTTCATGGTTTTCTCCTTCGAAATAACTTCCAAAACTAGTAAAACCACATGTTATTTCTACGTTATTTCCATCAACTAAAACAATTGGCCCACTCCCTGCAATCGGACGACTTTTTGTAATATTTAAAATTTTTTGCATATCTTCACTATGTTCCATGTCCCATTGGTCGATATCGTTTAAAATTGGAGGATATGAATTGATCGAACTAAAGCATTCTGCTGTTAATGGTTCCATACAGGGAGACATCCCCCATAAGTTATGATAGAATTGCCAATGACCTTGTTCGGTATAATGCCATTTAGCCATGTTCCCTTCGGAAATTTCTGGACCCAGTTCTTCTGTCTTATTATTTAACATTATTTCGTTTAATTGTTTTACTTTCTCCTCTAATTCATTTTCCGAATTTGCTTCGATCGTATAAAAGATTATACCTCTCTTTTTTTTCAAGTTTTCCCAAAACGGAAACATTCCACGTTCACAACCTATTCTAACAATAAGGTCCATTATATACATAACATCGTAAACATCAATTCCCTTTTGCCTAATTTCAGTCATTATTTTTGCCGAAACTTGCCTTTCCTTTCGAGGCAATTGAAACGTTTTATATGCTGCGAACGGTGGTCTTGGAAATATTTGCAACGAAACTTTAGTTTTCACGCCAAAAATTCCATTATCACCACAAAAAAGACCGGCTAAATCAGGACCATTACCAAATCGATTGAAAGGAAATTTGGAGTACTTGTTAGCCTGAGAACCCGTTTCTATGATATCGCCCGTCGGAAGTACTACCTCCAACGAAACCAATTGATTAGTACAAGCGCCATATTTTGCACATCCCCCTCCACCTACTGAATGATGAGATATTCCGCCTCCAATCGCCGCAGTCATTCCAGAACCCGGCCCCATACAACCCGTATAAAGCCCATAATGACACAAGTATTCGTTTAATTTTCCCCAAGAAATTCCAGCTTCAACGGTTACGATAAGATTTTCTTGGTCTAAATTGATAATCTCGTTCATTCTTTTCATATCTAATACTATTCCACCATCCCCTATGGGTTTACTTCCACCGAATTCACAATCACCACCTCCACGAGGTGTGACGGGGATATTTTCAATGTTTGCAATTTTAAGAATTTCTGCAATCTCTTGAGCATCTTTCGGTCTAATTACTATGTCAGGTACGCCTTGTAAAACGGGATCTACATTTCTTGAATACGCGTGCCTTACATAAATGCTATTAGAGATGAATTTCTCCTTGACTATATTTTCTAATTTTTTATATACTTCAGACAATTTTCTTAAACCTCTTGACAATTTAATAAAAACATTTTATAATAGACTCTATAAATTACTTAAATCTTTATTTTATTTTCAAACTTTCTCATTTTTTAATTATTCTTCAATACATTTCCAAGAATCTGCAATTATATGATATTCAGCAAATTTATCGCTAATTTTAGCTTCAGGATTATTGTAATCACTCTCTAACTTCGTAACTTTCCCAGTTATTTCGATCTGACCTTTACAAGAAATCTGGTCCTTAGTATAAACTATAATTTGATAACTATCAGCTAAGTCGAAATAATTCATGTGTGGATGAGAATTAATAAGAGCAGTCATATGTTGCCAGATTACTTCAGAAATTCTCCCTTTTACTTTAACTGTATTTCCCTCGTTATTTTCAAGATAAGTCCTTTTACTAAACATTTTTTTTACTTCTTTTTCTAATGATATTTGCTTTTATTTTGCTCCCCAAAAATTAAATTTTCCTCTGCTTAAAATAAATCGCGGATCAAGTGTTTTTTTAATTGATTTCAAGAATTGTAAGTACTCTGGCTGAAACGCTCCAATTTCAACCAATAGTCTACTTAGAATATCTCCTAGCATGTACCATGTTACTCCGTGTTTAGTTATTCTTTCGAGTAAAGATTTCCAGAGTTTTAGGTTAAGCTCTTTAATAATTTCATAATTTTTCCCATCAATGTAGCTTTCGAAGCTCGTAAATCCAGTAGTTAGTTCAACATTCTGATCTCCAATCAATATTATTGGTCCTGCCCCGGAAATCGGCCGCATCCCCGTAATCGCTAAAATCTGCTCCATTTCTTTGGAGTGTTCAATATCCCATAGTTCAACATCTTTCAAAATTTTTGGATATGCGGTAATTGGCGTGTGGCATTCTGCGTCTAAGGCTGTGAAACCAGGAACTAAACCCCATAAATTATGGGCAATTAGCCAGTGCCCTTGTTCCTCGTAATGCCATTTCCCAATATTACCATCTGCAATTTCAGGACCTAATTCTTCTGCTTTATTTTGTAGAAAAATCTTGTCTAACTGTTTAACTTTCTCTTCAAGTTCTTTTTCTGAGTTAGCTTCTACTGTGTAAAACATTGTACCCCTTTTTCTCTTTAAATTCTCCCATAAAGGAAAAATTCCTTTTTCTGTGCCCACTCTTACTAATAGATCCATAAAATACATCGAATCGTAAACATCAATCCCTTTAAGCCTAAATTCTGTAAAAATTTTTGCTGATATTTCTTCAGATTTTCGAGGCATGAGAAATGTTTTATAATCCGCAAATGGAGGTTTTGGAAAAATTTGTAATGATGCTTGGGTTTTCACGCCAAGAATGCCGTTATCGCCGCAAAAAAGGCTTGCTAAATCTGGTCCGTTTCCAAATCTATTAAACGGAAACTTTGAAAACTTATTTGCTTGAGAGCCAGTTTCAATAATTTCGCCTGTTGGTAAAACTACTTCTAAAGAAACTAATTGATTTGTGCACGAACCGTATTTTGCGCCTCCACCACCTCCTACCGATTGATGCGAAATACCCCCTCCTACTGACGCGGTCAGCCCGGAGCCTGGGCCCAAACATCCAGTGTATAATCCAAAATGACACAAGTATTCGTTTAATTTTGCCCAAGAGATTCCTGCTTCGACTGTAACAATAAGATTTTCTTGATCTAAATTAACTATATTGTTCATACGTTTTAAATCCAAGACAATGCCGCCATCTCCTATTGGTTTACTACCGCCAAATTCACAATCACCACCGCCACGAGGAGTAACGGGGACATTTTCCTCGTTTGCAACTTTTAAAATCTCAGAGATTTCTTTTGCATCTTTCGGTCTAATTACGATGTCGGGGACTCCTTGCAATACGGGGTCTACGTTCCTCGAATAGGCGTGTCTTACGTAAAGGCTGTTCGAGATATATTTCTCCTTGACTATATTTTCTAATTTTTGAAACAATTCTGACAAGTTTTAAACCTTAATTTTTGTGGATTAAAATAATATATATTAGATAGCTTCAACTACTTAAATGTAATTCAATTTACTATTTTCAACATCATAAGATTGGTTTGAAAGAATTGAAATTGGGAAAAAAGTATTTAGCTATAATTTCAATAGTTATAGTTTTAATTATTCCAATATTTTTTGGAATTTACGCCGATTTTCTCACCGTAAGCGAAATTAACTTAGAGATTTTGTTATTTTTATTGATAGGGCTTGTGCTTCTTTTAGTATTAGGAAAAGTGATGGAAAAATTTTTGTATGGTAAAAAAAGTAAAGAAAAAATGAAACAACACGATGTTATCAGGGCTTTTTTGAACGAAGAAGGTAAAATAGTTTTACTCGTCTTTTTTCCGTTGACTATGATAATGGAGGAATTAATTTTTCGTTACTATCTTATAGGGTTTTTATTAAACCATCTAAATTTAGAATTAATTTCAACAATTATGATTTCAAGTTTAATTTTTTCGCTATATCACATTCATACATGGTTTAGATTTAAAGACTTAAAAATCCTGATTTCTTATCTTATATTTTCGTTTCTTTTAGGAATCTATAACGCTTATCTCCTTTTTACATTAGGCATATTTGCGTGTATTATAGTTCATTTTAGCTTAGTCTTTGTAATATATTATAACTTATACAAAAAACTTTCTTAAATACGCTCGTATTATTTTAATATAAACAATTTGTTTTTTTAAGTTGATATTATGAAATTATTCTTCCGAGATTTAACAGAAAAAGATATACCAGCAATCTTAGATATAAGTAAGGATATATGGGAAGGAGATGATTACATTCCCGATGTGATAAAAAGGTGGTTAAATGAAGATGATAAGTTGGTTTATGGAGCTTTTCTTGAAAAAGAAATGAAGGAATTAATTGGATTTGGAAGAGTAAAAATGTTTTCTAATGGGGTAGCTTGGTTAGAGGGTGGCCGAGTGAAGATAACTCATCAAAAACAAGGAATAGGTCGTGATCTAATGAAGTATGCAATAGATTACGCGATTCAAGCGGGCGCTAAGGTTGCTCAATACGATACATCTTCTAGAAATTTTGGGTCGAAATCTTTAGCAAAATTTCACGGATTTAAAGAGAAAAAAAGGATGGAAGTCTTAGAATGTAAAATAAGAGAGTTAAAACAAAGTAAAAGTGATTTTTCTCAAATACGGAAAATAACAAACGAAGAGGCAAAAAGAATTTATAAAAAAATGGATATTGGTCCTGGAGATGAATTAAATATCGGGTGGTCGTATATTCCATTATCAAATTTAGAAGACAAAAATTCTGTGTGGTTAACTAATTCTGAAGCAATTTTACAAAAAATAGACATGAGAAGTCGAGCTCAACCAGAAAAACCGAGCGAAAAAGAAATATGGATTATAGTTTACGGTGATCCAATTGCCTCTTGTAAACTAATATCTTATACATTAGGTTTCGAAATTGATAAGGACTGGATCGATGTAGTTGAGCTTTATTGTAAAGCTGAAGTAGTAAAGTATGTAAAAGAATTAGGGTTTAAAGATCCCTCTTGGGAAGATGAACCTGTAGCTGTTGTTCTTTATGAAAAAAAATTAAATAATTTTGTAATGCTACGCTTCTACTAAATTAACTTTATATCCCTTTCCACAGTAAACGCAGAAAGCAATTCCGTTTTCAGTTAATTGTTCAAGCATTTTTTCAGTATATTGACTTCCACATTCACTACAGTATACGGCATTAGGCTGTACAATTTCAACTTTTTTTAGTACGGGGTTAATGATCTCAGGTTCTACATAAGTTTGGGGCTGATCATCTTTTTGTTCTTCGCTAATAGAAGCTTTCTTAACAGGCTTAGGTTTTCCAGAAACATCATAATATATTTCTTCAAATAATTTGTATAAGCCTTCAAAAATACCCTTTAATAGAAGATAAACCCCTTTTAATATGTAATAAATTAAATAACCGACTCCTTTTAACACAAAATATACTATAACTACTGCGAGAATTAACGACGCTATAGTTCCAATTATGATTAAAACTTGAGCAGGGATAGGCATACTTAAAAACCATGTCATAAATTCTTCCCAATATAATAAAGCTTGTTCCGAAATTTGGTTCCAATTATTATTCACTTATTACCACCTTTTGACTATTGTATTTAATGTTTTATTTTTAATTAAAAGGAGTTTGGAGTCGATTATAAAAAATTTGGAGTCCAGTTTTTAGATTTATTTTTTAAAAAAAATAATTGAAAGATATTAATAAATGTTAAATTTCGGTATTACTATTCGCAATTTTATTTGATTTACTAAAATCATACATAAATTTGAACGCCTTTATTGCGTGGCTTATCTGAGTCATTATTGGAACATTATATTTATGCGAATGTTTTAAAAAATATTCAAGAACCCAGCGGGAACCAAAAACGCAAGTAATAACGGGTTTATTAAGCTTGGTTGAAAGATTTCTCATTTCCTTCAAGTGTGGAGTTATAGGTATAGAAAAGGTTTCTAAAGGTTTTTGAGGGACAGCGAAAATGTGTAATAAGGCATCGACATTCTCATCGTTTAGTATCGCTTTTAACGATTTACTAAATGTCATAAATATAGAAGGTCCCAAGTCGACAGGATTCTTCAAGGAAGTCCAATTGGGTGAGATAGATCTCATCTCTTGGATGGTAGACTCATTTAAAACTGCAAGTTTTAAACCCAATCTTTCAATTTCATCGCAGGCTAATATTCCTAAACTTCCAGAAGATGTAATTATTGCGATGTTCTTTCCTTTAGGTAAGGGTTGAGTAGCAAATACTTGAGCTATATCAAACATCTCGTAAAAATTATTTACGCGATAAATACCAGAATATTGTTTGAAAATCGTTTCGTAAATTTTATCGTCTCCAGCAATAGAGCCAGTGTGACTCTTTATCGCTCTAGAACCAATTTCGCTACGCCCATTTTTTAGAATTATAACGGGTTTAGTCAATTTTCTTAATGTTTCTATTAACTTTGGTCCTCGTTTCACGCCTTCTAAATAAACTGTTATCACATTAGTATTAGTATCTTTCTCGAGATATTCCAGCATATCAATTTCGTCAACATCTACTTTATTTCCAAGAGTTATAGTTTTCGAAAAACCAATTTTCTGACTTGCTGACCATTCAACAAATATATTCCCTAACACACCTGATTGCGCGATAATAGAAATAGTGCCCCCTTCAATAGATTGGTTAAAATCTATTTCTGTAGTTGTAAATTTATTATTGAAATTAGTAACACCTACACAATTAGGGCCAATTATTCTTACATTCGAATTTTTAGCAATTACCTCTATTTCTTCTTGGATTTTAATAAATTTTTCAATACCCGTTTCAGAAAAGCCCGCTGTTTCTATAATTATTCCTTTAACTCCTTTTTTAACAGAATCCTTCACGATTTGAAGCACACTTTCATTATTAACTACGACAATTGCTAATTCGATATCATCTGGTATATCATTAATATTTTTGAACACTTTATGACCAAAAATAATATCTTTACTTATATTTACGGGATATGTCATAAAATTCGAATCCAATAAATATTTTGTCATAGTATAACCAAATTTGAAAGTATCTGAAGCTCCTATAATAGCAATGGATTTAGGATTAAAGAAAACATCCATATCAGCTATTTGATCGCTCATAATTTAATTTATCCCTTTGAAAAGAATATACAAAAGATTATTATTTATTGAACTTAAAATTTAGTTTTGAAGGTTGAATCTATATTGTTTTCGAAATTAGGGGTATTTATATTCTAAGATGTAGATAAATTGTAAGACGATAAAATTAATCTATTTTTTAAAAATTGTATGGAAGCTATAACAGTTAATAGATATGTTCAAGTTATTTGTCCTGTGTGTAAAGCACAGAACACGGTACGGATTCCTAAGTCCGTAATTAACCAAGCTTCTCAACTAACAACCGTCTCTGTACCTAAAGGTGAAATTTGTCAACATCACTTCCAATTATTTATAGACAAAAATTTTAAAATACGGGGATATCAAAAAGTTGATTTTCAATTAGAGAATGACAAAAAGAAGAAAAATCTAAGACATAATTACGAAGAAAGTTTTGTAAATAGTTTAAAACTATACAAATCTTCAGTATCAAAGGAAAATTCTATCAAAAACATGCCAAAAATGCCAGATACTAAAAAAGAAACAAAAAAAATCGAAGAGAGCTATAATAGAAAAAATCATAGAACATTACAAGATATTTACGAAGAATTTTGGGAATTTATTAGCGATAACAATGAAATATTTCAAAAATTTATTGTTAAAGACAAAAAAAGAAGGTCTCTTTTGAAAATGAATGAATTAACACCAGTTTCGGATCATAAATTTTTTCAAACAGTTGACAAAACTATGCAGTAAATTTTTAAGAAAATTCGCCTAAATATCATTAAACAAACATTTATTATTTTTCAAATCTTCAAATTTATAGAATACTTCTTATAAGAGCTTAACATAATGAACATAGGCGGATTAATAAAAAAAGAATTTGGTAGAATTAAATCTGATAAAAGAACTTTAATTCTGTTATTTGCAATACCAATAATATTAATTGTCATTTTTGGGCTTACTACGGGTGTTGGCCCTATAAAATTCTTTACCTCTGCGATTATAACTCTCGATGAAATGCCCACTTACGATAATTTCCCGTCAAATTCTTCTCAATACGATGATATTTTTATCTCGATAATGGAACAAAATACCACAACATGGGATCTTTACCGATACTATAATAGTACTAATAGTGGAGAATATAACGAAGCATTTGATCGATGTTTTAATTTATTAAAAAATGAAGTAATAGATGTTTTTATTGTGCTCCCTCAAAATTTCTCAGAATCTGTAGCAAATAAAATTAATCCTATATTAATCTATTATATTGATGGATCTGATCTAATGGCTGTTGGTGCAATTGAGGTAGCTCTCCAAGAACCTCTCGCTCTTTTTCGCGTTGAAATTAATATGCTGGAAAATTTTACAATAATGGTCCCTCACCTTGAATTTGGAGTACCTTCGTGGGAATCTCAATTGCTCAACTACACATTGGCTCTGGTTTTACCAATGATGATAATTGGAACTACGATGAATTTAACATCTTTAACAATTGTTTCTGAGGCTCCACTTCCGCGAATGCTTATTACGCCTACTGAAAAAAGAGATGTAATCCTTAGCAAACTAATTGCAAACGCTATAATAATGATATTGCAAGCTACAGAAATATTCGTATTGACATCATTTTTTGGTTTATATAGTTTAGGCTCGTTATTTAATTTTTACCTAGTTCTATTAATGATTGGTTTTAGCGGGATAACTATTGGTTTATTTATCTCTGCAATTAGCCCAACAGAACAAGGAGCTAATCAAATGTACATGATGCTATTTATAATTATCATAATTTTTTCAGGAACTGTTTTACCACCTGAATCTTTGGGGAGTGCGCGATTTCTTTCAGATATGCTTCCTTTAAGCCACGCTTCAGTCCTCATAACGGATATAACTTTAAGGGGTTTATCGTTAAATTTAGAACACACATTATCTCTTCTTTTAATTTCATTTGTTTTTCTATTAAGTGCTTATATCGCATATAAGTTTAAAAAAGTGGAGGTGTGAAGAATTAAACGGAGCAACCAAATCAACGATAAATCGTCTAAAGAAGTTAGATCGAAAATACTAAATTTTAAAAAAAGTATAATTCGATTACTTAGACAAACTAAGAAAGAATTTCAACTTTTATGGACTGACAAATTCAATATTTTTATAGCACTAATTATACCTCCTCTTGTAGTTGCTTTATTAGGAGTAACCACTAACATTGGAAGTACTACTTCCAACCCTATAGATTGCGTTGTAATTTCCTATGATTCTAACACATATATTAACGAAAATAATTTTACGGAAACAAAAATAGATGATTACAGTATAAATTATGTTGAGGCTGTAAACAGTTCGAATTTATTAAACCTTATACAATTTTTTAACGCTTCTGAAGAGATTTATGCGATGGAAACGGCTAGAAATTATTTAAATTCAAAGAAAATTAAGGTTATTATCGCAATTCCAGTTGACTTTTCTGAATTGTTAATCTTTGGGTATCCGGGTTTAATAGAATGTATATCAGATTCATCAGATTTTTTAAAAATTCAAGAAAATTTAAATGCTGTTTACGATTCTATTAAAATTTTTGTTAACCAAAATAATTTGACCCCTCAATTTGAAGTTAGTGGTTTTGAAGAATTTTCAATTCCTGAAGGCTATAACTTTAGATTTAATTATGCCATGGTACTTCTTCTCTCTTTTATGGTTATAGGAGTTGGGATGGTCTCAACAATTTTAACAATAGTTCAAGAAAATCAAATTGCGAGATTATTGCTTACTCCCGTTCAAAGGGCTGAGATTCTATCTGCAAAATATATCACTTATATAAGCATTGTGATTATTCAAGATCTTTCACTTGTTATTAGTGCTTTAGTATTTGGGTTATATGTAGTAGGGTCAGTGTTCGATTTATTCCTCGCATTATTTATTTTAGGATTTACCGGCCTTGCTATGGGTATTTTTATTAGCACATTAAGCAAAACTAAAACTCAAGCAAATCAATTATTTTATGCTACTTTTCTAGTTTTACTTCTTCTAAGTGGAATATTTATTCCTATTGATGCCATGCCGATTTACTTACAAATAATGGCATATGCGCTTCCTTTATCGCATGGAAGTCCGTTAATAACAGGAATAATTACTAAGGGAAAATCAATATTTGGTTTTGACTTTTTTACTTTATTAGGCGTTAGCGTTTTTCTTGTAATTGCATCCTTTATAATATTTCAAAGAAGGAAATATGAGGTGTAAAATGGAGATTTCTAATCCTTCTGATAATTCAATGGTACTCGTGGAAAACTTAAATGTCACATTTGGGAAAAACCAAATTGTACATGATGTATCTTTTAATGTGGACCAAGGCGAAATCATTGGTATGTTTGGAATTTCAGGCGCTGGAAAAACAACAATTATTAGGGTACTAACATGCCAAATTGAAAAGAAAAATTGGAGCGGAAATGTAGAAGTTACGGGTTTAAATCCTAGGAAAAAAAGAAATCATTCAAAAATTCTAAGTAATATTGGATACGTTCCTCAACTAGAACTATTGAATTTATATTTTGAATTAAATCCTATGTCAAATGTCGAGGTTTTTACATCTACTTATGGAATGAACAAAAAGAAGGCAAAAAAAACCGCTGAAAAGCTGTTTAAAATATTAGACATTCCCGAGGATACTTGGAAAAAAAGGGTATCTCGGATGAGCGGGGGCGAAAAGAAGCGTCTTTCAATGGCTATTGGTTTAATCCACAACCCAAAAGTTCTCTTTCTTGACGAACCCACGACTGGTGTGGATGCGTCGAAACGTTATGATATACTCAGTTATCTAAAGAAGCTAAACCAGCATTTAGGCACAACCATGTTTATTATTACACACGATTTAGAAGCGGCACTAATATGTGATAAAACTGCGATATTAAGGCAGGGGAAATTACTCGAATTTGACACGCCTCGAAAGTTAATATCTTCTCTGCCCAGTGGGGGTTTAGTAGCGAGAATTTCAATCGAAAATTTAGATCAAAAAGTAATAAAAACGGTTCAAAAATTTGATTCGGTCAAAAATGTATTACGCGTTGGAAATGAAACTATCGAAGTATTAATGGAAAATTTTGAGAATAACTTGCCTAAATTAATGAAATACTTATTTGAAAATGATGTTAAAATTTATTCAATGAGTAGGGATATTGCCAATTTTAGAAGACTCTTTCAGATCAGAATCCAAGAGGAAGAAGAAAAAGAAAATGAAGTAAATATTTCTGAAATAAATAGTGAAGGTGGAATTATATCTTAAAATTAAGTCGGAAAAACGAAAAAAGACTAAAAAATTTTATTATAGTCTGTATTCTTATCGGAACTCCAATTACAACTTTGGTTTTAGTAAATGTTCATTGGACTTATTATATTGACGAAAAAAATGCAGAACAAATTAAAAATATGGCAACTTCTTTTACAAGCACTCACCATAACGATGTAGGATTGTTTATAGAACCCGATATTGATTCAAATTTTAGAGCTATCGATTCTATTAATTTCACATTTTCAAATATTAATGCTCCTGAATTAATAAATCCTAATAATAATCTAAACATTGAAGCTTTTTTCCGCAATTTCTTTTTTGATTATATCTTTGAAAAACAAAATGTGGATGGGTCTTATTCAGATATAGCAGAATTTGGAAATATGTTTTCAACCTATGAAGCAATCGAAACTTTAGAAATAACCAATAAATCGTATCTTGAACGCAAGATAAATCTAGGAGAAACGAATAATATTGCTAACTATTTAGTAAAATCTTTAAACGGAGGCGGATGGGGATTTAAGATTATGCCATTTTTAAACGATTCTGACATTATTTCTACATTCTGTGCGATTGAACTCGCATATAGTTTATCAGAGAGTTCTTTACTTCTTAATCAAAATATTGAAGAATTTATTAATTCTACATGGTTTGGAGGTAGTTATCGAATAACAAATAACTCTTTAGTTTCAAATCCAGAAACGACCTTCTATGGTGTAAGAGCTTTTCTAGGAATGAATATGTCTTATAATTTAGGTGAAGTAATAGCCATTGGAGCTTATTTTAACTCATTGCATAACCCATTCGATGGTGGCTATAGTAACATTTTAGCAGGTATTACTGATGTCCAATCAACTTATTACGCTATTTCTTCGCTAGATTTATTAGAGCTTCCTTTAATAAATGCCTCTAAAACTTTAGAATTTATCTTGAATTGTTCAAATAATGATGGAGGATTTGGTTTTCATCCAAATGTAACTAAATCTGATTTCACATCTGGTTGGGCGGCAATGAAATCAATTAGAATTTTAGAAAGTCAGTTAATTCTTACTCAAGAAGTAATTGAGGCTATAAAACAAATTAAAATTAATTACTATGAATGGCTACACTTTTTCCAAGCAAAAAACGCTCTATTTGGGCAAATAACAATTGAAACTAATTATTTTGGAATTTTAACTTATTTTAGCATGGGGTATCTCGATTCAATACAGACCGCGCAATTTCAATACATAAAAAACAATATCTTATATTTTACAAATACATGTTATAATATTCACGATGGAGGGTTTGGTTCGCAACCAGGTCAAGAAGCAACTCTTTTTGCTACGTATTGTGGATTAAAACTATTTCAAATGCTTAATCCCGCAAATAATCCCGCAAATCAACCTTGGTTTCTTCCAAATACCTTAAATTTGACAAAAAACTTCTTATCTAACTTGCAAAATCCTGATGGAGGTTTCAGAGTTGGAAACGATATCGATTATTTATTATCTCTTTTTGGGTCTTATTCTATGATTTTTACTAATTTAATCAATACAAATGTTTCCACTGTAGAAAGTACATATTGGGCTTTAATTTCTCTAAAATTAATTAATGGGTTAGATCGGATTCATTATAATAATCTTTCTCATTGGGTAAGGTCGTGCCAAAACGCTGATGGAGGATTTTCAATCGTTATGGGATTTCATAGCGACGTTATTTCTACATATTACGGTTTGCAAATCTTTTACGAGGGTTTTGTTAACGGTCCAATGTCTAAAATGACCGCAATTGATTTTTTAAAGCTTTCGCAAACTTCCGATGGAAGTTTTTCCCTTCTACCCATGATGGGGGTATTTTTAGATTTACCTTCATCTTTTTTAGTGACCTATCTCGCTTCTAAGGCGCTTTACGACTACAACTTTCAACCTGATAACATTCAAGAAGCTTTAGTCTGGTTTTCGGGATGTATAAGCACCAATACGGGAGGAATAGGGGATACCCCTGATTTTGGAGCTGATTTACGAAATTCGCCCTATGGAATTATAATTATAGACGAATTAAAATATGACCAGAGTTTTGATTCAAAACCTTGGAACCAATTATTAATTTATATCTTACTTACTGAAGCTGGGTTTATTGGTCTATTTATATTTTTAAAAATTCGCAAAAGACTCGCGTTATTGAAAAGAATTAAAGAAAAATTAGGTCTTGGTGGAAGAATTACACAATCCTATTTACAAAGATTTCCAGCAATCGATTGCGAAAATTTTAGCGTATATGCTGGAGGAAGATTGATTGTTGACTCTGTGTCAATGAAAATAGAACATGGTCAAATATTAGGAATCTTAGGGGAAAGTGGGGCAGGAAAGTCAACTTTTGTAAAAGGGTTGCTGGGAATGAGAAAAATTACGGGGTTTTGTAAAATTTATGGAATGAACATTAATAAAAAAAATTCTAAAAAGATTAGACCCATATATGGCTATGTACCCCAAGATCTAGGGAAAATCTATCATAATTTTACTGTTTTTGAAAACTTATTGTATTTTGGAAATCAATATGGGTTAACGGAACAAGAAATAATAAGTAGATCTAGGAGACTTTTGCGTAATCTTGAAATTGAAGATAAAATGGATGAATTCGTGAGAAACCTTTCGGGGGGTCAAAAAAGAAGGGTAAGCATTGCAATCGGGCTAATTCACTCCCCAATCTTTCTTATTTTAGACGAACCTACTTCAGGATTAGATCCTATCATACGCGAAAATTTATGGCTAGCCCTTACAAAAATCAACGAGCAATTTGGAACTACTCTAATTGTAATAACTCATTACCCCGAAGAATCACGCTTCTGCCATCGTGTTGCTATTTTCGGCAGAAATCGCGGTGTTATAGACTTCGGGAAACCAAAATATCTATTAGCCCAATTACCAGGAAAAGGACGCTCTGTAGAAGTATGTTTTACCGAGCTAAAAGAAAACGTAATTGAAACGCTCGAATCTATAGATGGCATAGAAAACGTTCTTGAAAATAAAGCGGGAACTGATTATTCGTTATTTACAGAATTAAACGTAAAAGAACTAATTGAAAAAATCGAAAGTGAAATTGGTAAAGATTCCATCCAAGAAATAAAGCAAATCGATTCTAAAATGGAACAATTCTTCAGATACAAATTAATTGAGGTGCCTAAAATTGAAGAATAGAGAAATAGAATTAGAACGATTAAGATTAAAAATCTTGGGCGCAATCCGGCTTTCTAAACGTTTTTGGATGACTTATAGAGAAGATACTTTTGGGATTGCTTCTATTATTGATTTAATTTATAAAAGGTCGTTTATTGAAATATTATTTTTTACTAATAGCGATGTCTTGGAGAAAGGAGCTCCATTATTAAAGATTTATACTCCTATTGAAGATGAGATTGATTTCAGTGAGATTATATTTAATCCAAGCTTCGATAAAGATGGTTTTATTAATCCAATGAAAATTATTCGGCGCATGAGGAGCCTCTTTAGGCAAGAATTTCAAAAACGCTTAGAAATTTTGAACTATGAGGTTGAACTAATTGATAATAAGTTTGAAAATTATCAAATAAGAAATAACCCATACTATAGAGAGATTCGAATCTCTTATCCCAATTTCGCTACCAAATTAAAAATTAAATTTGAAAAATACCCAATTTTACCTTCCTTTTCATTTTCAAGATCTTTGTCAAGGATTATTACTGAAAAAAAGTTTAACCAAGAAGAGATTATAAGAAACTGGGATATAGAAAATCCTCCGCATGTTCTTGAAATAATTGAAAAAATCTGTGAAATTATTTCAAAACAGGCCAATCTCGAACCTTTAAAAGAAAATTCTCAATATTTAATTCTTAATGACGTGTCAGTGGGAGAAGCAATTAATAATCTTTCTTTTAAGATTCATAGAGGAAAGTCTATTGGCATTATGTACGACGAAGAGTATTTAAATAATGTGGATCATAGATTAGACTTATTGAATCTGTTTGAGACCATAGCAGGCTCGCAACTAGATTTTTCAGGGTCAATAGAAATTTTCGGAAATCCCATAAAATCGTTATCAAAAAAAGAAAAAGAGAAAATTTTTCTTTTACCTCCTGCTTACAACTCAGTAATAACAAATATGAAGGTAAAGAAAGCAATTCAATACAAGATAAACTTGAATAAGATATATAAAGGGAGAAAGAATGAATTCAACGCAATTTTAAAAAATGCTGGATTAGGTCAAAGTATAGATGAAATTATTGAAGATTTAGTTTCGGATACAATTTACAAATTCAATCGTAAAAAACAGTTCCTAAAAAATGTTTTGGAAGTAACTGGGATGCTAAATAAGAAAAATAAGAAGTTCTCAGAGTTAACACCTTTAGAATACCTGCTTTTCTCAATAGCACGCGCTTTAATCCAAGCACCAACGATTATAATGTTTTCAATACCTTATGGAATTTTAGGAAAATTAGAATACGAAAAATTTAACAATTACATGGATAAAATTAAGCAAGAATTTCATGTGATTATGATTTTCCATGGATCTGAGGAGATCGCATCAAATTGCGACCAAATTTTAACGATCACCAAAACAGCATCAAAAATAGGATCTTTTAAGGATTATATTAAAGAACTGCCTCAATATGGCGAGATTGTAACGATAGAACTAAACGATCCTGAAGAGTTCTTAATTAGAAAACTAGAAGAAATAGAAGAAATTGAAGTAATAATCGAAGAAAGAAAGAATGAAAAATATAAGATTTTTCTTAAATCGAATACAAATAACGTAATTGTAAGGATAACAGAATTATTTGGTCCACAATTACAATGTTTTAAAAAATCTAATGCCTCCATTGGAGAATATTTAGAATTTGTTGAAAATAAATAAAATTTAAAACTAAATTATGACAAAACAAGAGGAGTGAGTATGTTAAAAAATCTATATATCATGGATAATAAAGGAATTTTATTATATTCCAAATCTTTTGAGAGAGAACAAAAGTACGACGATAATTTATTAATAGGGTTTTTCACATCTATCACTAACTTTAGTAGGGAAGCCTTAGGTACGGCAGTTAAAAACGTTGATCTTGGGGAAAACAATAAACTTATCATCGTCTCAAAACAAGACGAACGGTTACTCGGAGCCGCGATCGTGAGTTCAAACGATAACAACGAATTGGTCTCTAACATTTTGAAAAATATTTTACAAGAATTTATCGATTCCTATTCACCTGATTACGACACAGAAAAAATCATTCAAGAAGAAATGGAAAAAAACATTCAAAGCAATCTAAAAGGAAAAATTATAAGCACACCCATAATTAGAGTGGTAATATCGTGGTTAATTAACGGATCGCTTATGTACCCTTTAATTTTACTCAGTATTTATGCTACTCTTTTTCTTTTTGAGGCTTTTAACCTAACTCAATATCTATATGGTGATGAGCTGTTCACAAGATTTTTTCCGGCTATGATTCTGCTATCAACTGGAAATATTATGATTTTATTTTTATTTCCCAATTTTCTTTTTGGTATTTTATCTCCAAATCGAAGAGTTGCCATTGCGAACTCTATCATTCATTTAGTTGTAACAATTGTATTATTTGCCTACTCATCAGAACCCGCTTTTGCCTACATTGTTATTGGACATTTACCGTTAACATTGATCTTCTCTTTGTTTTTCTTGTTTTTCGGCATAAGATTCTCTTCAAAAAGGTTTTTAAAAAAAGATTGATAATGTAAAAATAAGTTTTTTCTTCATACTTCTTCTTTTAATTTTTAGGAGCGAATTTTATTTCTTATTTTTTTCTAAATCTTTCCAATTCCACCATTTTAGCAATTCCGAATCGTGAATATCGTTTGAAGCGTAATAAACAGCGCATCTATAGACATATAACACGCATTTGTCAATCCTTTCTCCTTTAAACGCACAAACTTTTTCGTAAAGTTTTTCAGGATTTTTATCTTTTAATTCTTCTATAGAAGTAATGCCAATGTTCCATAGACCATTTGCTATAACTTTACCCACCCCTGGGATTTTCACTAATTCTTTTATACCTATGGACCTATTCCTATTATTCCCATTCATAAAAATTACTATTTTTTTTACTTTCATTATTCTCTATAACTTTGCTGAATTTATAATTTAATTCCGAAATTATTAATTTTAATGGACCATAGAATGCCAGTTAAAAACGGAATTGAAGCGACCATTGAATTGATGAAATATAATAGTCGCATTAAAGTTATTTTTACTAGCGCAGATAATTCAATTAAAGAACAAGCGCTTGAAATAGGTGCTATTTCCTTTATCGAAAAACCATTTTCTGTAATTCAACTACATGCTGAAATCAACAGAGTAGCTAGCTTAATTTAAAGCTATTCGATTTAACGATAGAACTAAACGATCCTGAAGAGTTCTCAATTAGAAACTAAAAGAAATGGAAGAATAGTAATTTTTTTTTTTTATAAATTTTTAAACAAAAATTTGTAATGCGAATTGTTAAATAAACCATATTTTATCTAATATTTTGATAACTTACTCAAGTAAAAATGTTATCGTTTTATTGATTTAGAAGTAATTTCTATAAGCTGATGACCTTTGAAGATAAATGGTGCGAGAAATACTAAATTAAATGGAACTCCAGAAATATATAGGACATTTTTTAAATCAATTCCGATTCCGACTTATATTTGGAAATATCATGATAAAGATTTTGAATTATTAGACTATAATCAAGCCGCAAATTTATTTGCCGACGAAAAAATGGAGGGTTTTTTAGGACGAAAATTAACAGAGTTGTATAAAAAAAGACAAGATATTATAGAGGATGTTTTTAACTGTTTTGAAAATAAATTAGACTTATCTAAAGAGATGCGTTATTTCTACAAAACTTCTGGAATGTTTCGAAATCTCTACGTTATTTATAAATATATTCCTCCAGACATAATCTTAGTATCTACTGAAGATATTACAAAACAAGAAGAAGTTAAAAACAACTTAAGAACTGCAAAATTGTTAAAAGAATCAGAAAAAAGATATCGTTACTTATTTGAGAGTTCTCCTTATTCCATAGGAATTTTTGATTTAGATGGAAATTTATTGGATTGCAATAAAGCTACAAATATGTTTTTATCGAAACACACATTAGAAGACGATATAATCGGAAAAAATTTTAATGAATTTTGGAGTTACCACGAAAAAGATAAACCCAATATTCTATTATTCGAAAAAATCCTTGAAACAATAGCAAAAGATGAAAAATCTTTAACATTTGAGTTTCCAATACATCGATCAATTGGAGATAAATTATGGGTTAGTGCTACTGCCTCTTTATCAAAAATTGGGAAAGAAACAGTGATACAATTTATAATACAAGATATTACAAAAAGAAAAAATACAGAACTAAAACTAAAACAATCTGAAATAAAATATCGTGAAGCTTATAATCATGTTAATTTTTATAAAGACATTTTCACCCATGATATAAACAACATCTTTCAAAATATTCAATCTTCAGTTGAGTTAATCACTTTAAGTGTTCAGGGAGATTTAAATCTTGAAAATGATGATGAATTGTTAGAGATAATAAGAGATCAAGTCAAGAGAGGTACGAATTTAGTATCTAATATAAGAAAACTTTCTGAAATTGAGGATCATAAACTTATACTAAATAAAATCGAGTTAATTGAAGTTTTACAAGAAATAAAAAACAATCTCATCAAAATATACAAAAAGAAAAAAATAATTATTCAGATTCAGTGTGATTACAAAAAGTTATTCATTAAAACTAATGAATTATTACGAGTTGTTTTTGAAAATATATTGATAAATGCGATAATACACAATCAAAATCCATTAATCGAGATTATAATAAAAATTTCTAAAGTCTTTAAGAATGAAATTTATTATCTTAAACTTGAATTTTTTGATAACGGAATTGGTATCCTACCCGAAATGAAAGAAAAAGTCTTTCAAAGAGGTTATAACGAAAAAAAAGATAAAATGGGGTTAGGTTTAGGTTTAACTCTTGTCAAAAAAATAATTGAAAACTACAATGGACAAATCTGGGTAGAGGATAGGGTCGAAGGAGATTATACTAAAGGAAGTAATTTTATTCTTTTGATACCAGAGGTGAACTAAAATGATTTCAATATTTATCGTAGAAGACGATTTATCTTTGCAAAGGCTATACGAGATGATGTTAACGACTTTCGGATTTGAAGTCATTGATAAGGCAAGTAATGGAAAAGAAGCCATTGAAAAATTCATGTCTTTTTCTATTAAACCTGATGTAATTTTAATGGACCATCGAATGCCAGTGAAAAATGGGATTGATACTGCCATAGAATTACTAAAAATTAATAGTCACATAAAAATTCTTTTTGCAAGCGCAGATAATTCAATTAAAGGACGAGCGCTCGAAATAGGAGCTGTTTCCTTTATCGGTAAACCTTTTACCGTAATTCAACTACATGCCGAAATAAACAGAGTAGTTAACTTAGTTTAAGGCTATTCGATTTCTTAAAAATATTCATACTCTAATTCTTACATTTATTCAAATCTATTTTTATAAATTCAACAATCCAATTATAAGAAAAATACATCTGTTTATTAAAATCATTTATGACAAATTTAAAATTTAATATTTAATTTTCGGAATTATAAAAATTATTTTATTCAAAAATCAAAAAGTATGAAGATTGATTAAAAGGTAAAAAAATATGAGCTATAAATTACCAGATGATAAAGATTTAGATGCCATGATAGGGATCGTAGGCAAGGAGTACGCCACCAATAACAAGGCAATTACAGCGTCATATCTTTCCAAATCTGTAATGGGATTAGAAGCCCAGATTCCGGATATCGTCGTACGCCCTAAATACGTGGAAGAGATTCGTAAAATTCTACTTTACTGCTCTGCAGAAAAAATTGCAGTCTCACCGGTTTCAGGCGGACTATCTGGCGGCTTTGCGTGTCCAACCATTAAGCCTGCTGGAGTTATGCTTGATTTAGGTAGAATGAATAGAATTATCGAAGTCGATACAGAGAATCGTTACGTCGTAGTCGAACCAGGAGTCACGATTGGGGAGCTTTGGGGTTACATGCACAAAAATTACCCAGAATGGGCGCCTCCCGTACCAGACGGTGCCCCACCAGCCTCTACCGTAATGGGCGATGCTATCGATCGAGGATTTTCCCTCTACACTAGTTCCGTTGGCCCACAAGGTGATAACTTCATGTGTGGCGAGATTGTGTTTCCAAACGGAGATATTGTGCGAACTGGCTCTTGGGCACTTCCATTTGCGAAACCGTTCTATAAATACGGAATAGGTCCAGATATCTGGTCCTTTTTAATGGGTTCACAAGGGACTCTAGGCGTAATGACTAAAGTCGCAGTTAAAATATACCCACATCCAAAATTTAAGACTGTAGTTGTATGGGGTATGTCCAATCCTGAGGATATGCAGGACCTAACGCTTGAAATTGGAAAGCAAGAATTTGGAATTGCCCATAATACAGTTATGGTTCAAGGTGGGAATTACCCTTTGGTGATGACACGTTGGCCGAAGGATAAAGTTCCTCACGATTACGAATTCTACGAACAACTAGGAATTAGTAAGTGGTGGATGAATTGGGAGTGCTGGGCACAAACTCAAGAAGAGTTAGATTATGTGGTTAATAGAATCAATAAAATGGCTGAAGATTTCAAGAAAAACAGAGCCAAAGACCCTGATAGCATGAAACCTCAGGAACTACATCCCAAACAGATTGCAAGCAGATTGAAGAAACCCAATAAGATTGCGGTTCCGTATGCGTTTTGGGAGGCAGGATTTTTATTTATTACTTTCTATACACCATGGAACGAATGCGCCCATTTCGCTGAAATGTATTGTGCTGCTATGAAGAAATATGGGTTCCCAGAAGTTATGTGGATTGCTAGTATTGAGCGTTGTAGGCAAGCAATTTGTATGCCCATCATTTGTTTCGACAGCACAAAACAATCAGATATCGAAAAGGTTCAAGAGATGAATAGAGAAACAACAGAATACGCGCTTAAACAAGGGTGGTTGAATTATAGACCTGACCCATACATCCACGCGCCTCTCACTTATTCTCAAGCAGGAATGTACTGGAAATATTTGAGAACGATGAAGAAAATATTTGATCCTAATATGATAATGCACCCTGGGAGGCTCGCTCTTCCATAACTGAACAAGGAGGTAAAAAAAAATGGCTAAAACTGGAATGGAAAGATTAAAAGAATTGGAGAAGGAAATATATAAGTGTATCCACTGTAAAGCGTGTAGGTTTGCTTATTCGGGAGAGCCTAGTAGAGACGGAATAGGGGAATTCACTGGAAAACAAGGTACAGTTCTTTACGAAGGTATGATTGACTCGTGTCCAGCTGGAATAGAATATGGATGGGAAGCTTTTTGGAACGCTGGCAAGATGTGGATAGCTAGGTCGATATTAAGCGGAGATTTAGAATTTTCTGAAGAAGTAAGAGATGTTATTTTGCCCTGCATAACTTGTGGTCAATGTTCTGCCCAATGCGAAAATAAGATCCCTACCGTAGATATTATCGAATCTTTACGGGCTGCGTTAATAGAATCAGGAGTACCTATGATCGAAAAGCACGCTTTGGTTGATAGATTGGTCAAAGAATTGAACAATCCATACGGTGGCAAAGCTGAGGAACGATTCAAATGGGCTAAAGATGCGGGCTTAGGAAAGTTCGTTAATAATAAAGGTGCAAAAGTAGGGTATTACGTAGGCTGTACTGCTAGTTATCGTCAAATAGAAGTCGCTGTAACGACCGCAAAACTTTTCGAGAAATTAGGTATTAATTTTACTTTAATTGAAGAAGAAGTGTGTTGTGGTAGTCCTTTCTTTAGAATTGGTGCAGTAGAAACAGCACAAGAGTTAATGAGAAAGAATCTTGAAAATTTTAAGGATTTGGAAATGGTTTATTTCTCGTGTGCTGGATGCTACAGAACGATAACAATTGATTATCCAAAGTGGATGGCAGAAGACGAGAAACTTCCTTTTAAAACCTTGCACGCGTTTGAATTAATAACTGATCTTATTCAAAAAGAGAAGATAAAGTTTAAAGCTAACAAGGAATTAAAGGGAAAAGTAATTACCTACCACGACCCATGCCATACAGGCAGGCATTTTGCGGTTGATATGGAACAGAACATGATCAAAGAATCTAAGAACCTTATGTTCGATATGAGAAAAGTTAATAAAATGATTGACGAATGGTTCGATAAACCGCGAGTTATACTTAAAAAGCTAGAAGAAGATGTGGGACTCAAGTTTAACGAAATGTATCGAATAAGAATGAATTCTATGTGCTGTGGAGCTGGAGGTGGAGTTCGAGCAGGATATCCTGATTTCTCGATTAGAACAGCTAGCTTAAGGTGCGATGAGGCTAACGCGGTAGGAGCAGACTTCTTGCTAACGGAATGTCCCTTCTGTTGGAGGAATTTAGACGATGCGAATAACCTCTATAATCATGGTATGCAAGTTAAGGGCGTTTTACAATTGATTATAGAAAATAACTTATTAGATATTCTCGAAAAACCGACCGAAGCAGATTTTTTAGGCTAAAAAAATATGAGCAATCCGCTCATTAAATTTTCTTTTTTTATTTTATTTATGATTTTTTAAATAGATTTGTTGATCTTTAATTCTAAGGTGTTTTATGATAGGCAAAAGAAATCCTAGATTTAAGAAAACATTTAAATTTTTTGATTATCAACAGATAATTAGACCTAGTAGATTTCTTCTGGCAACATTTATATTTGTATATTTTCTATTTTTACATTAAGGTATAATAATTATATCGATTTTTTAATAATTAAAAATACAATTAATTTTGTGAGAATTATGAAACGGAAAATAGTAATTCCAATAGTTGCAATTACCGTCGTCGCGGTTTTAGTCATAGCCTTAGTTTTTGTATTTATGCCACCGTCTCCGGGACCCGACTTTGAAACAGGTTCCAGAAAAGCGATAATTCTATGTAGTGCGAACGATTTTTACCCCTATGAAGCAGAAGAGGATTATAATGGCGGAAACGATGCGAATTTTGTAGTTGATTCAGGTAATTGGACTTTTTCAGGAACAAATTCTGTAGGGCTTTGGGATCCAATTTTAAGCAATAACACGCCAGGATCCTTACTTATCCAACCGACGGGGATGGAACTTGTAAGTGCTGCTTACACCTTAAATTATTCACAGTTTTATGAATTATCCGAATATGCAATGTATAATCTCACGGTAAGCGTGCATGTAAATAGTCCAAGTCCTATTATAGGTAAAGGCGTTCGAATAGGATTAGTATGGTTGAATTCAATTGGTCAAGTTACTAGAACCGATTGGTCTAGCTACGATAATTCTACGTTAAATCAATGGTTTTCTCTCAACATAGTGGGTGTTTGCAATAACGAAACAGGCAACGAAATTACAGACTTACATTTAGTTCTATCAGTAGAAGGTGGTTTTGCTACGGGGCCACTTGACCACGTGAATTACGATGACCTCGTTGTAGATAAATTGATACCGTTCAATAATACAAATCCTACAGATCCGAACCCGAGCCCCCCTCCAAGTAGAATTGATTCTGACGGTTTTCCTGCGCAAGCGCTTCACGTGTACTGGATATTAAAATCTCACGGTTACACAGATGATAAAATATTTTTAATGCTTTATCACACAAACGATAATGTAATAGATATTAAAGCAAACGATTTAATAGCAAACGATTTAATAGGTGCTTTGATCGATGTGGAGAACGATGATGTTAATTCTAGTAGGTTTAAACAAGAATTAAATGTTTCGATTTCAGGTTCATTTGCTTCTGGAATTAACTCTAAGGACCAACTAATTATATTTATGACCGATCACGGTTCAAATGCAGTGCTTGGGGATGGTAACGCGACTTTTCACTTTGAAGCAGATAATAGTTTTATTACTGAATTTGAATTCTATGATTTAGTGAAGGAAATCGATTGCGAGCGAATTATGATAAATGTTGATAGCTGTTTTAGCGGTAATTTCTTAAACAGTAATAAAAACATAGGTTCGAGTTGGTACGACATACCGAATTGCCTTTTTGTCAGTGCCTCGTCAAACGTATTTTCTTGGTACTGGATAAGCAACAACAATGGAGATGGGTTTGCTGGGTCTTGGTTCTTCCATCAATTCTGGGAGCAATTAGATCAAAATCAGACTATAAGTAACGCGTTTATCTTTGCTATAAATTTCATACCATGGAACCAATTTATGCCACTAATCGCAACTCAAATGCCATTAATGTACGACAATATGGGAATAAATACCACGCTGAGTTTTAACAGCGATCCGCCCTTATAAATTATTTTTATTTTTTTTATTTCTATTCTGTTTTACTTTATTTAACAAAAGATTTTTCGTTTCTATTTTCTCTATTTCCAAATGTTTGAGCCACTGAAATAAAAAACAATTACAAAAAAATATATTCTAAAATTTTTATTATTATTATAATGTTTACAGGGGTTTTTTAGTTGACTAATGTGGAAAACAAGACGGCCTATCCTTATATTACGGAATTTAAAAAAGAACCATTTAGATCTTTTGTTTTTGTTAAAAGAGGGGAAATTGGGAGTTTTTATATCAGTAGCTACGAAAAGGTCTTAGATTTATATCAAACTTACAATAAAAGTTTGTTAAATGAATCCAATTTGCTTCTAGAGAATATATATTGGTTTCTTTTGTTAAGAAAATATCTCAAGCAAAAAGAGAACGAATATATAGAAGAGATTTTAGAATTTATAAAAAGTTGCGAAGTAGAAATTATTGAAAAAGATCAATTAGGTTTTAAATCCTCTCCAAATTCTACTAAAAAACCTGATGTTTGGTCCTCGTATTTTGCATTAGCAAGTTTAAAATTGTTAGGAGTTTTGAAAGAATATCTTTCTTATAAGGGTCAGGATGAAAATATCAGAAAAATTAAAAACTTTATTTACGACCATAAAAGAAGCAACGGATTTTTGCATTGTTTAGATAAAGAATGCGAAGAAGATAATAAAACCCCTAACGCTAAAACCCTATACTTTGTAATTGAGAGTTTAATACTTCTTGGTGTGGATGTACGGTTATTTAAGGAACAATTTCGCCAATATATTAACGATCGGAAAAAAGATACTTCCATAATTTTTAAGCTTCTAAGTCTTAAATTTTTTGATTTAGATTTAGATGTAAAAGATAAAGAAATTCAATTTCTCTATTCATTTCAAAAAGATCACGGAGGATTTGGTTTTGATTCTATGGATGGGGAGATATCTACCACTTTTTGGTTTGCAAATGTTCTAGATATATATTCGTGGCTAATTGATTATAATCCCGCGAGGATTTATTCTTTTATCTCAAAAAATTTAGATAACATATTAAAAGAAAGTGAAAGTTGGAGTTTAAAGGTCTTAACAGAAGTATCACAATTAGTAATTTTGTTATCTATAATATGGCATCGCTTTATCGAAGAGATTGAAAGAGTCGTGTTTAAACGCTTAGAAGAGCGTAACTTCATAGATTTAAACCAAATCAAAGCAACATTTGGTTTGAGTTATGGTATAGAAGAGATTATCTTGTACATTAATCTAAATTACACCATAAATTTGAGTATCTTAGATAATACTGTAGAATTCAATCGCTATCTTCAAAACCTTAGTCAAGGTAAAAAAATTATTATTAAGGAAATCTATAACCAACTGAGCAAAAATAGCGTTATCTCTCTTTCTGATATTTTTAAGAAGTATAAAGCTTCTTACCATTATGAACCTTTAAAATTGAAAGAAGACATTTTTCCTTTAATTTACGACTTAATTAGCAATCATTTTTTTGAAGGAGAAATTAGAACAAAAAAAGCATTTTTATTTAGAACTAAATTTTATTTATATCTAAACTTTCTTTATGAGAAAGTAATCGTTTCTGATAACGAGATTAATACAGAGAGGTTATACGAGGAAAAAGCGAAATTAAAAGAATTTAAAAACGATATCTATAATATGATATTAAAGTTAGAGAATACTATTCCACAGATTAGGGAAGAAATTGAATCTTATCTTTTATTGGACGAAGTTGAGATTGCTAAAGAAAGGTTAAAGTTCATTATGCGAGATGCTTTGATGGAAGCTGACTTCTTAAACGAAAACGTTGAAACCGGGTTTAATCAAGAATTAATTTATATTAATTTACAAGCTACATTAGGGTCTGAAATATCGCAATGGAACAAAGCTTACTCGCTTTTGCAAAATAGAATGAACGAATTAAATAAATATCTTCAAGGAAGAATTCAAGAAAAAGAGCAATTAAAAAAGTATATTGTAATCTTAGATGAATTGAATACTAAGGTATATAATATTCAAGATTATATAAATCGCGAATTAAATACTTTTAAGAATTTTGTTGTAGAAATTCTTGAAGACGGCTATAGTAAGGAAAAGTTTGATCTTATCGTTCAATCGTTTAATGAGATATCGCAAAACGTAAATAGATACGATGAAATCGTCTACAAAATTTCTCACCAAATTACGGTCAAGGAAAAAAAAGTAGTCAAAAAACACAGAAAAATAATTAACAATTGGGTCGAATCAAAATCGAAATTTGATTCGATTTTTGCAGATTATACGAATGGATTCCAATTTTTTAACGAATTAAATGAAAAAATCGGGAACGTCAAGGATAATATCCAAGCGGGGATATTAGAAATAAGAGAAAATGTGAAAAATAAAGTTATTAATAACGAATTTCATGACGCGTTTAAAATCATCAAAAAAGAAGCCGATATTATATTAAAACAAAAAACTGAAGAGATTAAAGATTTAAAATCGATTGTGAAAAAAGAAATAAAATTCAAACAAAAGCTTTACCTTCTCTATAAATACTTGCAGGAAAAGTTAGATCGTCTCGAAGAAAACATTATTGATTTAGTAGCTGAACAAGTGCAATTTATAAAGGAAAAAGTTATTGAAGAGAGAAATAGGACGAAGATTGAAGATTATGATAATTATATTTCTAGTACAATTACACGCTTCAAAGATAAAATAGAGAATTACAAAATATATCTCAATCAAAATAGAATTAAAAAAATTGTCAATGTAGTTAACGGCTTTGACAAGATCCTTATTGAATTTAACGAGCATAATAAGAAATTTTCCAAAAAGTTAATTGATCTAAAAGGGATTGTTGATGAGTTTGAAGAAAATTCGATTACGACAATGCAATGGAACAAATTTAAAGATTTTTTAAGTGAAGAAATAACCAAATTAAAAGAAGAATATGTAGACAATATAATATCTAGCGAAATATTATTTTTGAGTAAGGAAGAAAACACAGATAAAATTGATATTAAAAAGCTAGCTGACAAGTTAGACCTCAAATGTAAAGCCGTAATCCCAAGGATAAAAAATTTAATAGAAATTTCCAAAATACAAGGAGTTTTATTTGAAGATAAAAAGGAACTAATAGTTCATACAGAGGAATATTACAAGGGTCGAGAGTTAAAAAATTACGTAGAAAACCGGATTTTGAAACAAACGCAGGAATCCATTGGAAAATTTTTAGCACTTTACGATTCTTGTATAAAAAATAAAACTTTAGGAGTAAATTTGTTAGAAATTCAAAATAGAATTGATGATTTGAGCAAATTAGAGGAATCTTTTAATAAGCGATACGATGTGAAGAGTAAAGAGTTAAATGTTGACGAAGCAAGAATCGAAAACATGGAACTCAAAAAAGGAGTTAACTCAATCATCAGTAATGATCGGTTAGCAATAGAAAATATAAAACAGAATCTAACACTTTTTAATGAGTTACTAAATTTTATAAGCAACACCTATAACGTCCTTCAAATAGAAATAAAGAATCAATTTGATAAACTCTCGGAAGATGTCGAAAAGATCGAAGCATACGAGAAAATGAAAGAAATTCTTGAAAGTAGAAAGGAAAAAGTCGAAAGGAAATTTAAACAAGTTGATGAAAAGATCGAAGAAAAGTTGAATTTAGTTATTAATAATACTTATGAATCAAGAAAGTTTGAGACAGAAGCAAGAGAATTCTACATTAAGAAAAAGAATGAATCTCTAAAAAAGTACGAAGAAAAGGTATATCTTGTTAACGAACAGATAAATACTTTAAGATTTGAGACTTGTCGCGGCAAATTATTAATCGATATAAATAGAAATAAAATTCATTTGAGTCAATTATTGGGTAGCCTTCAAGCGAGAGTTGAAGATTATATCGAAACAGAACAATTTAAAAGGGCATATCTAAAAGTAAATAAAAGAAAGAAAAACATTGAACAAGAAATAAAAGATGTTAATAAAAGAAACAAAGAGCTAATAAAAGAATTTAACAAACAATCAAATAATTTTGAAACTAAAAATAAACACATAATTGACGATTTTGATCGTTTTATAAAAGAGTTTAGCGACATTTTAAGGGAGAAAGTTAAATCTTTAGAAGAGTTAGTAATAAAATCGTACGTTGAAATGGCGATAAAGGCTGTTGCTAACGAATTTCTTACGTTAAGCTTTTTACAGAATGAATTAAAAATAAAAAAACAGCAAATCCAAAAACATCTTATCTCTTTGATTAGCGCTGGAAAACTGAATGGAAAATTCAATCCCCAAATTGGGTTATATTACGAAAATTTTGAGGTTCTGAATATGCTTGACGAGAAAGAGTTAGAGGTCATAAAGAAAATGAATTTTCGAGTATACATATTTATAAGACGCTTAAAGAATTTTACTAACCAGTACGGGTCAATCATTGCTTTCTT
>JABCSY010000110.1 GCA_018238625.1 Promethearchaeota archaeon | reverse complement strand
TGTTTTTCTACGCTCTCTTTCAGGTGGACAAGAAATGCAATTGACTGAAGACGGAGAAAAACATAATGACTATGGAACTCTCCCTGAATCAAGCACGTATGAGATTACAATCCGTCGTCTCGGACTTGACGCCCTTTTACCGCCTATAATGTTATGGTCTCCTGATTCAAAGAAATTATTAGTGCATAAACTCGATCAAAGAAGGGTGAAAGAAATGTATCTCATTCAATCAGCGGGATTAGGGAAAGCTTCCCGACCAATCTTACATAAGTATCGCTATCCTTTACCTGGGGATGATGAAGTGGCGCAAGCAGATTTAGTAATATTAGATATCGAAAAAAAGTCAAAAGTTGTAGTAAAATACAAACCTCAAACCGTTGCTTTTATGCCCCCTATATTTATGAAGTTTGTATGGTGGAGGGAAGATAGTAAAATAGCATATTCTATTTATATAGAACGCGATTGTAAAACGGCTAGATTATGCGAATTAGATGCAATTTCAGGCGATATTAGAACTATCATTGAAGAGAGCGCATCAACTCATATAGATTTCAATCACATTATAATGGAACCTCCTAATGTAAAAGTAGTGAAAAATAGCAACGAGATCATCTGGTTCTCTCAAAGAGATGGTTGGGGACATTTGTACTTATATAACGGAAAAACCGGGGTCCTTATAAACCAAATCACATCTGGCCAGTGGATGGTTCACAATATCAAACATATTGATGAAAAAGATCGATGGGTTTATTTTATCGCAGGTGGAAAGGAAGAAACTCGCGATCCTTATTATGGTCACCTCTATCGTGCTAAATTTAATGGCACTGATATTCAATTATTAACTCCCGAAAATGCTAATCACGATGTGATATTTTCTCCTTCAGGAGATTATTTCGTAGATAATTTTTCGAGAGTAGACGCCGCCCCCATTTCGGTACTAAGAGCTGTAGATGGTCAATTGATCCAAAAGCTTGAAAGATCTAATATAGGTTTACTTCTCAAACAAGGATGGATACCTCCCAAATCGTTCAAAGTAAAAGCTCGTGATGGAATTACAGATTTATACGGTTTAATATTTTTTCCAAGCACTTTTGATTCAAATAAGAGGTATCCCATACTCGACAATATATATCCCGGACCACAAGTTATTCGAACACCAAAACTGTTCCCTCAAAAATTAGATAGAGGTGTAATGGGTTTTTGGTCACCACAATCAATAGCAGAATTAGGATTTATAGTAATCACAGTTGATGGAATGGGAACCCCTCTACGCTCCAAAGCATTTCATGATTATGGATATGGGAATATGGGTGATGCTGGAGGATTAGAAGATCACATAACAGCAATTCAACAGCTAGCAAGTGAACACTCATATATGGATTTAAATCGAGTGGGAATATATGGTCATTCTGGAGGAGGTTTTGCTTCCGCAACGGCGATCCTTTCTTTTCCAGACTTTTATAAAGTTGCTGTATCCTCTGCTGGAAATTATGATCAACGAGGATATGTTTCAGATTGGGGGGAAAAATATCAAGGTATGCTTGAAGGGGATAATTACAAGAATCAAGTTACAGCCCGACTTGCTCAAAATTTAAAAGGAAAATTATTTCTCGCTAGCGGTGATATGGACGATAATGTACACCATTCTCTAACTCTCCAATTAGCAGACGCACTAATGAAGGCTAATAAAGACTTTGATATGTTGATACTGCCTAATCGCAATCATTTGTTTGTATACGATGAATATTTTATACGAAAGCAATGGGATTATTTTGTTAAGCATCTTTTAAAACAAGAACCGCCAAAAGAATATAAGATAAAAGGACCAAGTATGGAATTTCTCATGAAAATGCTGCCGTTATAAAGATAAAAAAAAAATTAGATTTTATGGAATTTATAGCGATCTACTAAAAAATGTACTTCATCTGTTTTTTCATCGATAAAAAATTGACCTTTCATTTTCATACCCGGGAAAGCAATTGGTACGACAAATTTTAATTCATCTACATTTTCCGGCGCAAGTGGTAAAATAATAGGTTTAGGTAAATGTGGATATGGTATTTTAGCGTAGAGAATTCCGTTCTCAAGAAATATTTCTAAGGATTGTAGATCTTTATATGTTGTATATTTTCCCACCAACTTATTTAACTTATTTTGGATTTGTAATAGGGGGACTGCTTCATTTATGTCCTTTCCTAAAAGAATTGCTAAAATACCGTGAGCTAATGGGTCTAATAAACCTTGATCATCACAGTTAACACCCATAATAACAGCCATTTTTATTTCTGGGATCATTGCTACCATAGCAGTCGCTGTTAAAACGCTCCCTCCATGTTGTATTACGTCATACCCGAAAAAATCCTTTTCTACAAACCAACCATAGCCATACCAAGGCTCTCCGTGACCATATAATTCTGGAGTTTTATTATACGGTTTC
Source organism: Promethearchaeota archaeon (assembly GCA_018238625.1). Classification (GTDB taxonomy): domain Archaea; phylum Asgardarchaeota; class Lokiarchaeia; order Sigyniarchaeales; family SOKP01; genus SOKP01. The sequence continues at coordinate 10,386 of JABCSY010000110.1, read as the reverse complement.
CACATTTTATCTATTGATGATTTCTGAATAATTTCTGATTGCCCATGTTTACCTTCATTCATTAGAGCAATTAAATAGTTTTGTAATTCGTATACTGAACTTAATAACCCCCCAGGAGCGTAAACAAATTTGTCAATAGGTGCATCTGATTCTTTAAGATTTCCTTCTTCATCAAGAGGAAAATAATTTGTTATAGTATTATTATCGTCATCATAAACCTCTCGTAAATATGTGGATCTATTCATACCTAAAGGTTTCAAAACATTCTCTCTAATATATTCTTCAAATCTCATTCCAGATACTTTTTCTATAATTAATCCTAAGCAAGTAAACATGTCATTATTATAAAAGAACCTCTTACCGGGGATATCTACAACTTCCTTCCTTGCACCGTTTATAAACAACATGTAATCATTCCAGCTACTCATTGGAATAATATTTTCAATCAAACCTAATCGTCTTGTTAATGCTACTATATTTCCAAGAAGTTCAGGGTATCCTGTAGAGTGAGAGAGTAGATGATGTATTTTTATAGGATTTTTTTTATCTCCAAGCCTAAAATCAATGTATTTTTTTACCGGGCTTTGAAGATCAATTTTACCTTGTTCAACTAATTGCATTATTCCCAGAGCAGTAAACGATTTTGAAATAGAACCTATTCCAAATAAAGTATCTTCATCAAAAGGAATATTCTTTTTTAAATTTCTCGCACCAAAACCCTTAGCATAGAATGGTTTTCCATCTTTTATAACGCTAAGAGCGAGCCCAGGTATCTTTGATTGTTGCATTAAATTAACAATTAAGGGTTCAATTATTCTTTCTAAAAATTTAGAACTCATTTATTTTACTCTCGAATTGTTTTTAGTTAATCTACTTTAAATTTTTATTTAGTTTTAATATTCATTATAAGATAAATTAGAATTTAAATTATAAGAAATAACATCCCGAATATAAAATGGTAGGATTTAATTTTATTTGTTTTCATTTGCAATAATATATTTAAAGTGAAACGGATCGACATTTAATCTATTCTGTTTCTTTTCCATGCAATTCACCAAACTTTATTTATTAATAATTATAAGTTAGTATTTTTTAGAAGCAATTTTACGATTAAAAATTAAACTAATTTACCAAGATATATTTCGGTATCGTATTCAATTCTAATAATTTCATTCTGTTGGTGTTTCTTAAATAAATCTTCCAATTCCAATATCATTTTTGAGAAAAGGGGATTATCATCTAAAGGAATATAAGATGAAGAAAGGACCCTGCCTTTAAAATGGGTAAAATCTAATTCTTGAAAATTATAAAATGTTTCTTTTTGATAATTAAAAAAGAGATCCACATTTCCATCATTTTTCTTTATTTCTCTATAATCTGTTCCGTATTTTAAAATGAAATTTTCATAACTACTATTAAAATCTGTTCCGCTTTTTCCACGATTGTTCCAGATTAACGCTACATTACCATTCGGTTTTATTATTCTTTTAAATTCTCTCTTAGACTCTTCTACATCGAACCAATGAAAAGCTTGTCCAGCAATAATAAGATCTATGCAATTCTCATCTAATCCTGTGGTCTCAGCAGAACCTTCAAGACTTGAAAATCTTGTATATCCTTGCAGGAGTTTTTCGGCTGCTTCTCTCATATCTTTATTGGGTTCAACCCCATAAACTTGATTACCATTATCCAAGAATATTTTTGTTAAAATTCCTGTACCTGAACCAATATCGGCAATTACAGTATTTTCTGTTAAGACTCTCTTCTCTTTCAAGATATCAATAATTTCAAGAGGATAGCTCGGTCGATACTTGATATAGTTTTCTACTCTGGAAGAAAATCTTTTCTTAGGATCTGCTAAATATTTCTTTTCTGCCAAATAACACACTTGCCTTTAAATGAATATTTTCTTTAATTTATTATTCTAAACTCAATTTCCCGTCCTTTTCTATTAAAGCATTTTATACTGCTCAAATTATACGGATAAGCGACAATAAAATTGAAGTTTTTTGTTTTAAAAACGTTATTAATATCAATAATAGACGGATTAGGATTTCCAGAAGGGTGTGAATGAATAGATCCATTGAGAGTTGAATCAAAACCCAATCTACTAGGAATAAAAAGACCAGAACTCTTAGATGTAATTGATCCCGGAGGCAAAATGTATTCTACAGCGATTCCATTAACTATTCTTAGAAGTCCTAATATTTCTCTCGGATGTTGATTTTTACATAACGCGATAATTCCATTTAGTAATTCTTTTTTGATTTTTATTTCTTTAGATTCCAAACTATTAATGAAAGCTAAAATTTCACTAATAAGATCAACGATAGAAGGAGGATTCTTTTTTTCCCATTTATTTAATAATGGAATCATTTTATCAACTTTTCGATAAATTTGGTCATCTTTACTAATTAAATTAATAATTGGTTTTTTTGGGTAATTTTTAAAGTTGATTTTCAAAAAGAATTTATTTTTTAAAGGAATTTTTACTTGAGAAATACACTCTTTCTCAATAATTGCATTAGGATAAAATTCAATTATTTTACGATATTCATCTTCAATATTATTCATAATAGTACCTAAAAAATGAAATAATTAAAAAAAAAATAAATTAATCTAATTAACGTGTTTTTGCTTAATAAAAGGAAGTTTTCCTCCCGCTTTTAAAACTTTGAGCTCAGTTTCGCTCAAAGAATGAGTCAATTGTATTTCAGTACCTTTAGTAAGGTTTTTTAACGCCACTTTTCCCGATTCTATTGTGGTTAGATCGATTTCAAACTCATCTCCTTGTTCAACTTTAGCGTAATCCTCTTTGTTTTCAAACGTTAACGGAACAATTCCAAAGTTGACGAGGTTAGCTAAATGAATTCTCGCAAACGATTTTACTATGACCGCTTTAAGACCAAGATATTTAGGTGCGATGGCAGCGTGTTCTCTACTGGAACCTTGACCGTAGTTATCTCCTCCAACTATAAAACCTCCTTGCTTTTCTAACGACCTATCTGGAAATGTTGGATCAACAAGGTTAAACACAAACTTGCTTATCTCCGGAATATTTGACCGCAAAGGTAAGATTTTGGCACCTGCTGGCATTATATGGTCAGTGGTAATATCATCTTCGACTTTAAGAAGAACTTCACCTTTTAATTTGTCTGGTAAAGGATTGAATTCCGGTAAAGGTTTGATATTCGGCCCTCTAACGATCTCAATGGACTCTTTGCCTTCCATTGGTGGAATAATCATGTTATCATTGACCATAAACTTTTTGGGCATATCTATTTTTGGTAATGCTCCAAATGTTCTTGGGTCTGTAATCTTTCCACTAATCGCAGATACAGCTGCAGTTTCAGGGCTTACAAGGTAAGCTTGAGCGCTTTTTGTGCCAGATCTTCCAAGAAAATTTCTATTGAATGTTCTTAACGTAACAGCATCGGTTTTTGGCGACAACCCCATACCAATACAAGGACCACATGCGTTTTCGAGAATTCTTGCTCCCGCTTCAATTAAATATGACATCTCACCAGATTTAATCATGTGGTTGACAACTTGACGAGAACCAGGTGAGACAGTTAGAACCGTATGTTCGCTAATAGTTTTTCCCTTTAATATGTTAGCAGAAATTTTAAGATCTCGTAAAGTTGAGTTCGTACAACTCCCAATGCAAACTTGATCAACATTTAATCCTTCAACTTCTTTTACAGTTTTTACATTTCCTGGACTATGAGGTAGGGACACAAGAGGAACGAGTTCGCTCAGATTTATTTCTATGGTTTCGTCGTATACAGCATCTTCGTCTGGTGCAATGGCGACCCATTGTTCACCTCTTTCTTGAGCAATTAAAAATTCTTTTGTAATCTCGTCAGAGGGAAATATTGAGGACGTGGCTCCCGTTTCAGTTCCCATGTTGGTTATTGTACCTCGTTCAGGTACACTTAGAGTCTTAACACCTGGGCCGGTGTATTCCAATACCTTATTAACTGCCCCTTTAACGCCAATACGTCTTAATACTTCCAATATAACGTCTTTAGCAGATACAAAGTCAGGAAGATTCCCAGTAAGGTGTACATTAATAACATTTGGCATCTTTAGGTGAAAAGCCTCACCTGCCATTGCCGCTGCTACGTCGAGACCTCCTGCCCCAATCGCAATCATTCCTACACCGCCACCAGTTGGAGTATGACTATCCGAACCAAGTAAAGTTTTTCCAGGTCGAGCAAACCTCTCTAAATGAAGTTGGTGGCATATACCATTACCAGGTCTGGAAAAATAAAGTCCATATTTCGCAGCGATACTTTGTAGATATCTATGATCGTCAGGATTTTTAAAATCAGTTTGTAATGTATTGTGATCTACATAACTAACTGATAGTTCTGTTTGAATGCGTGGAATACCAATCGCTTCAAATTGCAAATATGCCATTGTACCAGTAGCATCTTGAGTTAATGTCTGATCGATTTTTATGCTAATATCAGACCCTCGTTCTGATTTTCCGTTAACCAAGTGTTGTTCTAAGATTTTTTCAGTTAAAGTTTTTCCCATAACTTTCAACCAATATTGATATTTTATTATTATTTAATTTAGTATTTCATTGAATGCCTTAATTTAATCTATTTATGAACAAAATAGATACAAGATATTGAAAATTAAAATGTTATTAAACTTTTCCTATAAGAAGGAAAGCAATTTGCCCACTTTAATCCCTTTAAAGTCTAAGTTCTGAAAACACTTGTTTAATAAGAATATTAGCATAAAACTCTCCAAATAATTAATAAAAGCTTTAACTTTATTAACTAATCTAACTAATATAATCTTTATATAATTGCTTCAAATAATTAAAATTTGGTGGCTACTATTAATCAAATTGATAATCTAAAGAAAACTAGTAGGGATTTTAAAGCAGAAAATTTGGTTAGGGAAACAAAAGTGCTTAATATCGCTCGATTGGCAAAGATGTTGGTGGACTTGTTTGGCCTAGACGAGCCTTATAAAAAAATAGGGAAATGGGAGGGTGAAGAAATAGAAATGTATCTAGTCGAATTAGACGGATATATTACTTTTATGCTTACATCTGATAGACAGAATTTTAATTGTCGCGTGGAGAAAGCTAATAAACCTGTTGCACGACTTATAGTAAATGTAGAAGAAGAAAAAATAATTAGCGTGTTAAGCAGTATTATTCGTTCTAAAAATAATATTTTTGGACTAATGAAACTTCTAAAGTATCTAATTCCCAGAAAAATTAAAATTAAAGGGTCCTATGTGGCTGCCATAAAACTAGTAAGGTGCCTGATGATTGGTAAGAATGAAGTTTATAAAAAAAGTAAGGGAGATTTATTATCATGAATCTAAATAACGATCCTTTTCTTAATATTTCGAATTCAATTATGAACTCTTATGTTAAGGGGTGGCAAGAAAAGAATAAAAAGGTAGTTGGTCATTATTGTACTTACATTCCTGAAGAATTGCTGCACGCAGCAAATTTATTACCTTTCAGAATTCGAGCAACTGGAAATAAAGACACGGATTTAGCTGACATATACATGGTAAGGTTTACGTGCTCATTTGTCCGAGCAACTCTAGATTTAGCTTTAAGAGGAGGCTATGATTTCTTAGATGGTCTTTTTATTTGTAATTCGTGCGATCACACTCGACGAATGTTCGAACTCTTCGATTTAAAGGTGTTCAAAAGAGAAGGTTTTGAAAAGAAGGTTCCGAGGTTTTATATTGCTATGCCTCACATCATAACAGATGAAGGTTTTGAATGGTACCATAAAGAAATAGAAGAATTTAAAGAAGAATTAGAAGAAGCTTATACTCACCAAATTATAGCTGATCAAGATTTACATAATTCGATAAAGATATACAATCACAATCGTGATCTTTTGCGAAAAATCCATGAACTAAGAATTATTGATACGCCAAAAATTACGGGAAGTGAAGCTTTACAAATTTCGATGTCAAATAGCTCAATTCCTAAAGAATTTGCGAACCAGGAATTAGAAAGAATTCTCAAATTCTTAAAAGAGTCTGAAGGAATTAAATCGAACATTAAACGAATAATGCTCGTTGGAAGTGAAGTAGATAGTACTGATTTTACTAGATTAATTGAAGATTCTGGAGCCTTAATAGTGTCTGATTCTTTATGCTTTGGATCTCGCAATTTTTTAGATGATGTACATATAGGTGATGGAAGTAACCCTTTAAAAAATATCTCAAAGCGCTTATATTACAGACTTTCTTGCCCTAGAATGATGGATGATTATGAAAGGCGATTTGATTTTCTAAGAAATGAAATTGACAGAGCCAATATTGATGGCGTTATCTTACAGAGAATAAACAACTGTGATCTAGCGGGATGTGATAACATGCTCCATTCACATAGGCTAAAGGATTTGGAGATCCCAGTTTTGGACCTCGATCGAGAATTCTACCAAGCAGACACAACGAGACTTCAAACGCGTATAGAAGCCTTTTTAGAAATGATAAAATAGTATTAAAATTTGGAAAAAGCTTACTGATTTAATTTGGATAAAAAATATGTCTAATAAAACAGAGATGGGAAATAGGATTATTCCATATCAGATGTTATTAAATTCGATGTCAACTACTCATGAATTAATCGATAAGATATTACCTGATAGTGGACTTCCTTCGTTAAGAATTGGATTAGAAGAAGTTTTGTCTGTGGTTCGTAAAGACATCGAAAAAGCAAGAGAAGGATTACCAATAGTGGGATACCACTTTGCATTTCAGCCAGAATACTTAAAATGTTTTGATTGCGTCCCAATTTGTATTGAAGGGGTTTCGTTTTTTCTTGGTGCTTTACTTTTAAGCGGTGTCGAGACCTACTACGATTTAATAGGTAATTGGGGGCACCCTTTTCATACATGTTCCGCCCAAAAAGGTGTGATGGGGATGAGTTTGGAAGATTTATTTAAATTTGACGCGATTATCACTCCAACAGCGCCCTGTGACTCCACATGCGCCTCTTACCCTTTTTTTAAATTACAAAAAAAGTATCCTTTAATCATTGCTGACATGCCTTTTCTTCACGAGGAAAAAAGTTACAAGTACTATGGAGAACAATTAAAGCTAAGTTTAGAGGAATTAGGTAAAGTTATTGGTCAAGAACCCGATTACGGGAAAATGAGAATCGCTTTGGAATTAGAGAACGATGTAACAAAATTAAAAATGGAATTATTTGATTTAATTAAGGCTGTTCCGAGCCCAATCGAGAACATGTTTAATCCCATTTCAGCTGCAGCAACTATATTTATTTCGGGAACATCTGAAAACCTCTCTTTTTACCAAAGAATGTTGGGACTCGCAAAAAATAGGTATAAAAACAAGGAGCATCATGGAGGTGAAGAAAAAGTTAGGTCCATCTGGCCTTATATGCTCACATTTTTCGATATTTCTTTATGTGAATGGTTAGATCGCGAATTGGGTATGAGCATTTTGTTAGATATTTTTAACTATAATCTATCAGATTTAATTGACACAAAATCTGATTTGAATTCACTATTTTACGGAATGGCAAGGAAGGCTATGGGATGGCCGATGGTAAAGCAATCTTCGGAATTCTATTATCCCTTCTTAGACGATTGTATCAGAATGGCTAAAGATTTTAGCGCAGACTGCTTTATTTACACTCAAAGTATTGCGTGTAAACAATTTGGCGCTGTCCCACAACTTTTAAGAGAAGCTCTTCACGATGAAGTAGGAATTCCTATGTTAATAATTGATTTCGACGTAGGAGATGCTCGAATGACCTCTTTGAAAGCTTTTAAAGATAAAATAACTATGTTTGTACAAACGCTCATGTAATATTTATTATTATTATAATTAAATGAAAAATGGTATAACTATGGTTGATCAATCAAAATTAGAAAATAGAATAATTCCCTATAAGATGTTAAAACAAGCCGTGTCCACTACATACGCGTTGGTTGATAAAATACTTCCCGAAGATGGAATGCCGGCATTGAAGATAGGATTAAAATATATCGACTTAGTAATGGCTGATTTCATCAAAAAAGCGGGAGAAGGGCTACCTGTAATTGGATACCATTTTGCCTTTCCCTCAGATTATCTTTATTGCTTTGATTGTGTGCCCGTTTGTGTTGAAGCGGTCTCGTATTTCATATCAGCATTATTACCTGATGGTTCTGAACCCTACTATGATTTAATAAATAGCTGGGGACATCCCTTCCACACATGCTCCTCCCAAAAAGGGACAATGGGGATGACACTTGACGATTTATTCAGATTTGACGCAATTATCACGCCAACCGCGCCGTGCGACAACACTTACGCTTCTTATCCCTTTTTTAGGTATCATAAAAATATTCCCTTAATAACTCCCGATTTACCGTTCCTTTGGGAAGAAAAAAGCTATACTTATTATGGAGAACAACTAAGGCTAAGTTTAGAGGAATTAGGTAAAGCAATTGGTCAAGTGCCTGATTATGAGAAAATGAGAAAACAGATTGAACTAGAAAATGAAACGAACAAAATCCAACTTGAAATATTTGAATTAAAAAAAGCGACTCCTTGTCCCGTAGAAAACATGTTTAACGCTTTATCCGCAGCTGCCGCGACCTTTATGTCAGGGCGCGAAGAAAAATTAGAGTTTTATCGCGATATGCTTGAAATTGCTAAGTTCCGCTATAAAAATAAAGAGCATCATGGTGGTGAAGAAAAAATACGAAGTATATGGCCGTACATGATTATTTTCTTCAATTTGGGGTTATGTGAATATTTAGATCGAGAATTGGGGATGAGCATTTTATTCGATATTTTTAATTACAACTTTTTTGACCCTATCAATACAAAATCTGATTTGGATACTTTATTTTACGGAATGGCTAAAAAAGGTATGAGTCTTCCAATGATAAAGCAATCAACAGAATTCTTTTATCCCTTTATTGACGATTGCGTGAGATTGGCAAAAGAATTTACTGCAGATTGTTTTATTTTTACATCTCACTTAGGTTGTAAGCAATTTGGAAGCGTTCCGCAAATTTTAAGGGAAGCATTAAGGGACGAAGTGGGGATTCCAATGCTTATAATTGATGTAGATGTCGGAGACAAACGAATGACTTCAGAAAAAATCTTTAAAGATAAGATAAAAATGTTTACTCAAACACTTCTATGAAAAAAAATATAGATATTAAAAAGGATTAATAATTTAAAAATGGTAAAAAAACCAAATATTGTCTATATTCTATGGGATCATCACGCATTTTTTGGACATGGTGAAAAAGTAGGAGGTCCCAAGATTATACGACCCAATTTTGAACGTATAGCAAGAGAGGGAGTGGAATTTACTCGAGCATATACTGCTTGTCCTTTATGCGGACCTGCCAGGCGTACAATATTGACTGGTCTTTTTCCTCATAATCATGGTGAAATAAAGAACGATACAAAGCATGAGTATGATAGAGAATTATATTTAGAAACACTAAAGAGAGCCGGATATAATAATTATTATATAGGGAAGTGGCACGCTGGAAGGGGTACCGCAAATGATTTTTATTGCGAAGGCTTTAATTATACAGGATATGGAAATCCATATACTAAATCAGAATATAAAGATTATATAAACAAGAAGAATTTACCTCATTTTCAAGTGCGAGTTAAACACGCGTTATTAGACCCTAGTGGAGCATATGCTAAAGCATTAAACATAAAAGAAGGTGAACTTTATAGTTCTAATTTTGTTGCGTCCTATGAACACGCTGTGGGTCCGATGACTACTCCAAAAGAGACTCACGAGGCCTTTTTTCTAGCTCATTTAGCGTGTAAAAAATTAGAAGAAATTGTTGAATCAGAAGATAAGACTCCTTTTCATTTAAGGGTTGATTTCTGGGGGCCTCATCAACCTTATTATGCTACTCCCGAATTTGTAGATTTATATGATCCTAAGGATATATCTGAACTCCCAAGCTTTCGAGACGATTTAAAGAATAAACCGGAGATTTATAAATCTAACAATGATTATCCCATTAGTAAAGATGGTAAATTAATTATACCAAATCCTCTATCTTGGGACATATGGCAAGAAATCTTAGCCTATAACTATGCTCAACAAACACTTATTGATGAAGCAATGGGTTTAATTCTTGATAAATTAGAGGCCCTTGGATTGGTAGAAAATACGCTACTCATAATGACTTCTGATCATGGTGATTCTGTAGCTAGTTTTGGAGGTCATTTCGATAAGGATGCGTTTATGCCCGAAGAAATGATCCGGGTTCCATTTTTAATTCGCTATCCCGATGTGATCCCTCCAGGATTAAAGTTAGACAAACTTGTGAGTAATTTAGATTTAGCACCAACCATACTTGACGCTGCTGGTACTTCTTTCGCAGAACCTATAGA
>JABCSY010000109.1 GCA_018238625.1 Promethearchaeota archaeon | reverse complement strand
CGGGCAAAGTTCCATTTTTCGAAATTACAGAGTACATTGAATTAGCAGATTTATGCCTAATGAGTTTTGAACTCAACGACGTTACAAAAGACATTACTCCTGTAAAAGTAATGGAATATATGGCAATGAAAAAACCTGTTTTATCAACTAGCTTACCAAGTGTCGTTCGCGAAATAGGAAAAAACAACGGAGTGATCTTTGCTCAAAACCAAAAAGAGTTAGTGGAAAAAATTAGAGATCTAACAAAAGAAAAAGAAAAATTAAGAAATCTCGGTCTACAAGGCTACGAATTAATTAAGAAACATTATATGTGGCCAAATATTATGAAAGATTTGAAAAAAATAATGTTTGATTTGATTAAAGAAAAGAAACAATTAAGTTAATATAGAATTTATTGGAGAACCAAGGTCTTATGATTAATGTTGCGATGTTAACTCCGTTTTTCACTGGAAAGTTAGGCGGACCATACAATGTTATAATGGAACTTGCTCCAATTCTAGAGCAAAAAGGTATTTCCACTAGTATATATACTACATCAGCTATTCGGAAATTTGGACGGGCAAGAACCGAGTTTTTCGAAGAAAAAAGCAAGAATTTCAAAATTTATCGTTTTGATTCTTACTTAAAATTTAGGGAATATAGAACTTCGTTTAAGCTACTACCCTTCCTTTTAAAGAATGAAAAAAATATTGATATTGTCCATTCCCATTCTTTAAGAAGCTTTCAAGAAGATAACGGATTAATTGTCTCGCTTGTCAAAAAAAAACCACTGATAATTTCTCCGCACGGAGGAATCAGTATAAACTGGGATTATAGAGATAAAATTCCAAAAATGATTTCTGATAAAACCATTGGATATCTTAAAAAATACTTGAAACCACATTACATAGCCGTTACCAAAATGGAGATACCAATTATTAAGGAATATGGCGCTGACGACGATCACATACATTTTATTCCCCATGGCGTCAATACGGAAATATTTAAGCTTGTGGATTCAAATCAATTAAAATCAAAACTTGGATTAGAATCTTCTAAAATTATCTTGTATGTAGGGCGCATCGCAAAAGGTAAAGGTGTTGACATGTTAATACATGTATTTTCTAACGTAAAAAAAGAACATAAAGATGCAAAATTAGTAATTGTTGGCAATGATGGAGGATTCCTCTCAACTATAAAAATATTAATTAAGAAATATAACTTAACTAATGACGTAATCTTAACAGGATTCATATCTAAGAACAATTTACCACCATATTACTCGATGGCTGATTTAGTTATTTATCCTTCAAGACAAGAAATTTTTGGGTTAGTTTTATGTGAGGCGATGGCTTGTCGAAAACCCGTAATAGGATCTAATATTTTAGGTCCAAGTGAGATTATCATAAATGGAGAAACCGGATTTACTTCAGATTTTAAAAGCATTCCCGAGTTAAGTAATTTGATTAATAGTCTATTGGACGACGAAAAGAGGCTAAAAGAATTGGGAGAAAAAGGTTACCAACGAGTAAAAAAATATTATACTTGGAAGAAATGTGCAATTTCGCACCATAACTTATATAAAATGGTACAATATTCACTTTAATTATAGTATGAGTCGTAATGATAAATAGAAAAAAGTATGAGGATAAGAAAAAAAGAGAAAAAGCGTGGCATGGGCCACGAAATACTGAGCAAAAACAAAAATTATTAAAAAGCATCCTAACATCCAAAATTTTTTTCTCAGTCGAGCGAAGAAGGTACAGCTTTTCATTTGCTAAATGGCAAATGAACTCTTTTATTCGCGAGCAACTTAAACACCAAAAAGTTACAAAAATGCTTATAGCTCCTTGCGGAAGTGGTGATGATTACACTTACTTGAAAGAATTTTCAGATAAAATCTATGGAATTGACCTTTCTCCTATCGCCATTGATAATTGTCCAGATTCAATGGAAGTTAAAGAAGGAGATATTTTAGAATCGGGATACCCGTCCGAATATTTTGATTTTATAGCAAGCCCCCTATTTTTTCATCACCTATTATCAATAGGTTTTCACCCCTTTTTAGAAGAATTTTACAGAATTCTGAAACCAGGAGGAAAGCTTATAATTCTTGAACCATCTATCTTTTACCCATTATGCGCTTTTACAAGACCGCTTAAAAAGTTATCTAAAAATGTATATGGTGAATTAGAGGATGAAGCTGCATTTAATCCTAAATTATTATTAAATTCTTTAAAAAAAACAGGTTATATCAATTTGAAAATTAAAGCTGCTACATTTAGTCATATGTTTTTTTATTTACCGTTATCTAAATTGATAAACTTTTTCACTAAACCTTTTTTACAACATAATGGTTTTTGGGATTATTTTGGCTGGGCAGTAATATTTTGGGGAGAGAAACCTAATTGATTTTTTATTTAGAAATCAAACTAAATTAATAATAATAATTAATAGGATGTAGTTAAAAATGAATGAAGATACTAATGATGAGGTTATCCGGGAGGATCATAAAAAATTTGCAACTAATGCATTATTCTCCATTTTTAATAGCTATGGAACATTTATTTTCCAAATTATAATTTCTTTCTTATTAGCGCGATTACTTTCCAAAGAGTTATGGGGTTATCTAATCTTGGCAACCTCCATTATATTTATTATTTCAATACTTTTAACTTTTTTTCCTCCTGCGTTAACTTTCGCTTTAAATTATTACATTCCAAGATATTTAGTCTTAAATCAAAATAATAAATTAAAATCACTTATAAAAAATTCTCTTTATCTAAAAATATTATTTACATTGACGATAGGCATTCTTAGCTATCTAATCTTTTTATTCTACAGTTCTTTTTTTTCTTATAGTTTAGGAACTCATACAAATCTTTTGTTAATTTTAGCTCCAATCATTATTACTGAAGGACTAAGCACGGTATTAATTTCTGTATATCAAGGTTTTTTTAAATATAAAATAATTTTAGTGTTGACAATCATCAGATATTCTTTCAATACCGTTGCTCTTATTTTTTACTTATTTATAGTTGGTGCAGTAACGATTGAATCAATTGCTTTAATTAATATGCTTTCCTCATTAATTCCCTTTTTGATTAGTTGCTTTATTTTTTATAATTTGTATCGTAAAATTGAAGATAGTGAAGAAGAAAAAAATTCTCTCAAGGAAAATATCTCAAAAATCACCAGATATGGGACCCCTTTAAGTATAGCTATTCTGATGAATGAAATTTGGAAACAGATCCGAGTTCAATTAATCGGGTCGTATGAGACTACTGATTTAGTTACTGGTTATAACATCGCTATAAATTATTCTAGCATATCTACTAGTGCTGTAACCTCTATAACTTCTCCTCTGACAACTTCTTTATCCAGACTTGAAGCTAAAAAAGAGAGAAAGCAAATAAATATTGTTTTTAATACCACACTTAAGTTTTCATTATTTCTATTATTATTGTTAACTGGAATTCTTATATTTTTATCAGATTTCTTTCTTTTTATTGTATTTGGAGAATCTTACTTGATTTTTTCGTATTTAATTAAAATTTATTCTATTACAATAATATTCACTGTTTTAAACAACCTTTTCATACCGTTATTAAATGCGAGAAATAAAGGTAAATTTCTTCCTTTCAATACTTTTTTTAATCTACTAATAATCATTCCATCGTTTCTAATAGGTTTATTAAATCTAGGAATAGTAGGGGCCATATATGGCTTGATCTTTGCTAATTTCGTAACATTTCTCTTTCAAATCTATTTTTGCATCAAAATTGGGAAAGTAAAATTAAACTCTCTCAAAATCTTCTCTCAGTACTTCATATTTTTCCTTTCTTTAGGGATAGCAATTATTTTAGAAATTTTTGTGTTTAATAGTCTGCGACACGCTTTCACTCAACAATTAAATTTGTCATTTTTTAATGAATTAGAGATACTTGCATTAATTACATTTTCTGGATTATATATATTCCTAACAATAGTATTTAAAACATTCTCTTCTATTGAATTAGACTTCTTAGAGTCTTTTCTTGGAGAAAATAAAAAATTAAATCTTATTAGGAAATTTTTAATGATGTTTAAAAGATTAACTTATAGAAATGAAGATTCTTAGCAAATTTGTCAATCTTTATTCAATCTTTTGATAATAACTGTATGAATGATCAAATATAGGTAATCTATTCAGTCGAGATTTATTGAAATAGAACATGACTCTATTAAAAATACTATTCAGTATAGGAATTTTTCTTACTGGATTAAACATCCCTCCAGAGGTATAATTCCTTCTGATTAATCTGTAACCATTTGCTCTCAAATAAGAATCCAAGAACTTTTCTGAGAAAAAATTAAGATGTTCTGGTGGACGATACATATGCCAACCAATATTCAATTTAGTTAGAACTTTTACTTTTAAACATTCGAACGTAGGAATTAAGACAATCAATAATCCTCCGATGTTCACAAGAGATTTTAGTTTATCTAAAAATTGAATGGGATCAATTAAATGCTCTATGATTGCGAAAGCAGAGACTACATCATATTTTTTATCAAATTTAATATTTTCAAGAGAATCATTATAAACATTTAACCCTCTTTGTTGAGCTATTTCAGAACAATAATTAGATATTTCAATACCTTCTTTTATATGATCACCTTTAAAATGCAACAAAAAGTCTCCTGTTCTACACCCTACGTCTAATATTGAAGTTAGTGGGGTTTTTAATAGTTCTAAAACAATTCTTTTTTGCTGTTCCCAATATGGCGTTGGGGAGAATCTTCTTGATAAATTTGAATTATCTGTTGCAATCTCTTCATATAACTCTTCAATTGAAATATGGTGTTGATTTATGTCAAAAAAACGGCTTAAACAATTCTGACATTCATATAATATATAAATTTGTCTATTATGGGGTGATGTTAGATGTAGAAATTCTTTTGTTTGCTCTGAATTACAAAATTTACATTTCACACTAATCTGATTTCTCCTTTAATTAAAGATTATAAACCTAATATGCTGCTCTTTATTTTTTGTATAGAATTTTCCAATGAAATTTTATTTATCCATCCTAATTCTTTTAATTTAGTGTTATCTGCTATTATTTTCGGGATATCAAATTTCCTAATAAAACTTTTATCTATCTCAATATATTTCTCGTCTATTTCAAAGATTTCTATAAATTTCTTCAATAAATTCTGCGTTTTAATAGAACTTCGAGAACCTATGTTGTATATTTCTCCAGGTACGCCCTTACGAATAATTTTTACGTAAGCGCTTATTAAATCTTCAATATCTATGTAATCTCTTTCGTTACTAAGATTTCCTAAAGTAATTTTTCTCTTTTCTTTAATATTTAATTTTATTTCGTTTATTAATCGTCCAATAAATAACTTTGATGAAATTCCATAGCCAATAATGTTAAAAGGTCTCGTGATATAAATGTTGATATCATCCATTAGAAAATAGGTTTTTGCTAAATACGTTTGAAATACTTTTGATAATCCATAGAAGCTAATAGGATTTAACGGATAATCTTCATTAATGATGGAATCCTCTTTTTGAATAAGCCCATACTCTGCTGCTGAGCCATTTATTAAAATTTTGCATTCATCAAGATTATTTAGTAGAATTGATTCAATAATGTTCTTTGTAGCTATAACATTGTTTTGATAATCCGTTTTAAATACATTACTGAAACTTCCACTAAAATTATAAATTTCATCAGGGCTAATCTTTTGAATAATTTTATTTATCTTTTCAAAATTTGAAGCGTTAGCATTATAATAATTATTTTTTTTAATCGGAACAATATCTACGAGGTATAATTCTATGTTTGAATCGTCTAAGCGCTTATAATAATCTACAAAAGATTTTCCTATAAAACCTTCTGATCCAACAATTATAATTTTCTTCGCCATATCTCTCGTGAATCTCTCTATTTTTAAACTGTGTACATTGATTTATATCTCTTAAGGTTTTCTTCTTTGCTAAACCATTCAATAGTTAATTTTAAACCCTCTCTTAATGTTTTTTTGGGTTTCCAATCAATTAATTCTCTAGCTTTACTTGAATCCGCAAATAACCTACTAACTTCGCTTTTTTTGGGTCTCTTTCGATTATCCGTTGAGATTATATCTATATCAGCATCCATAAGTTCTTTTATCAAATTTGCTAAATCCTTGATTGAAATTTCATCTGAACTTCCTACGTTAATTATTTCACCCTCAATATTGTCTTTTTTACACATTTTAACGTATGCATCACAAAGATCTAACACATAAGTTAAATCTCTTGTAGGGAAGAGGCTACCCAATTCAATAACTTCTTTTCCTTTAAGGATTTGAGTAATAATAGTAGGAATAATTGCTCTTGTAGATTGTCTTGGACCATATGTATTAAAGGGTCGAATAATCGATACTGGTAAATTGAAACTATGATAATAACTCATAGCTATATGGTCTGCAGAAATCTTAGATGCGGAATAAGGTGATTGAGGTTGATATGGGTGTTTTTCATCAATAGGAACATAAATAGCCGATCCATATGTTTCAGAAGTGGAAGTTACAATAACTTTTTCTAAATTGGAACTTTTAGCCGCTTGTACCACGTTCAGAGTTCCTTTTACATTAGTATCAATATAACTATCTGGAGCAATATAGGAATATGGAATTCCAATCAAAGCTGCCAAATGACATATTATGTCAACATCCTTAACAGCTTTTCTTACGGTAAATGGATCTCTTATATCTCCCGCAAATATTTCAACTTGATTCAAAATCTCTGTTGGAAGCGTATCCAACCACCCCCAACTATTAAAAGAGTTATAAAATACAAATGCTCGAACGCTACATTTTTCTTTCAAAAACCTTTCAACTAAATGGCTCCCAATAAACCCATCTGAACCAGTGATTAATACTTTTTTATTTTCTAAATTCATTTTCACAAAATTATTATGTTGAAAAATTCTAATCTTAATTAAAATAGATATATTAACAATTAAAGTTTATTCATGAAATGAGAAAGACTTGAATTTAACACTAAAGATTGTCATTAAGATCAACAGATTAACCAATAACAAAGAATAAATTAAAGAAGATTAATATAGTTATTACATTCCAACGACTTTTTGTCAAGATTATGAAAATCGCTATAATTGGACCATATCCAAAACCTTATGGAGGAATCTCTGTTCATATCAGAAATTTTACTTTATATTATCTTCAATTGCATTATGACACATTGAAGATAAATATCTATAACACAAGCATCCAAAAGGAGCAAGTAGATGATTATAGCTTCGTAAGAAGAATGTCATCCAGTCGTTTAAAATTTAACTTTCTTCTGCGTCCTTTATGGTTAATAAAACCCCTCATTCACTTTAGACCGGATATTCTACATTACTCGGGTTCAGCAAGCTGGGCATTGCGTGTAACTACTCTTCTATTTGCAAAACTTATGCGATCAAAATCGATATTATCTGTACATGGAGCAGGGTTTAAACACAATATTTTCAGTAAAAAATCAGTAAAGAATTTACCTTTATCCCAAAAGTTCATTTGGTTATTTATTAAGAATTATAACCATATTATATGCGACAATAATTATCAAATTAGAAATTTAAAGACATTAGGATACAGTACTAGCAAAATATCTTTGATTAGTGAATTCATTCCCTCCATAATAAGAGAGGAGGATTATGTAAAAATTCCTGATTACATACAAGAATTTTATAATCAGAACGAATTATGCCTGTATGGAATGGGTTGGAACGCCAATATTGATGGTATAGATTTATATGGCAT
Organism: Promethearchaeota archaeon; assembly: GCA_018238625.1. Taxonomy (GTDB): domain Archaea; phylum Asgardarchaeota; class Lokiarchaeia; order Sigyniarchaeales; family SOKP01; genus SOKP01. The sequence continues at coordinate 5,336 of JABCSY010000109.1, read as the reverse complement.
AGATATGATGCTTAAACTTATGCATCAAATAAAAACAAGATACGATAAGCTCAAAATAGGATTAACTCTTAAATTATTGAATGTGTCAGATAATTATTTAGAAAAATTGAAGAGTGAGATAAATAAGAAGGGTTTAGATAATATTCTAATTATAGAGGAAGATATTGAAGAAATCTACCCTTTAATTGAAAAAGCAGATATTATGATAAGACCAACGTGTACTGATGGAGATTCCGTATCGATCCGAGAAGCCTTGCATTTCAATACGAATGTAATAACAAGTGACGCCGTATCCAGGCCTGAAGGATGTATCTTATTTGAAAATCGAAATCAAAATGATTTTGAAAAAAAAGTATTTACTCTTGTTGAAGAAAAGCTAAGTAAACAAGGAAAAACAAAGAGTAAAGTTGAGTATAAGATTAACAATGCGGAAAAAATCATTAATCTATACAAGACTTTATAACTTTGTGAATTTATGGATTAAGAAAAGTGATAAACATTTTCTATTAGTAAAAATATATAATTTTTATAAGAAAAAAACTTAAACTAAATACTTTGATGACTACCCTTAAAAAAATCCTTACTATATTAGGAACGCGTCCAGAAATTATAAGATTGAGTTTAATACTTCAAAAAATTGATAAATTTCATGACCATATTCTTGTACATACAGGGCAAAATACTGACCCAAGGTTGAATGACATCTTCTTTGAAGAATTAAAGCTGAGAAAACCAGATTATTATTTGGGTGCTAATAAGAGATCATTTGGAGAACAAATTTCAATTATGTTCAAAGGAATTGAAAAAATTTTAAAAGAAATAAAACCTGACTGCGTTTTAGTACTGGGGGATACGAATAGTGCATTATGTGCAATTGTCGCTGAAAGGATGATGATCCCTGTTTACCATATGGAAGCAGGTAATAGATGTAATGATTTAAAGGTTCCAGAGGAAAAAAACAGAAAAATTGTAGATTCAATTTCATCATTTGCTATTCCATATACACCATATAGTCGTGAAAATCTATTAGATGAAGGGATTCCCAAAGAACGAATATTCACTTCAGGGAATCCAATTTATGAAGTTTTAATGAATTATATGAAAAATATTGAAAATAGCAAAATACTATCCGATTTGAAATTGATTTCAAAAGAGTACTTTTTAGTAACTACTCATCGAGCAGAAAATGTTGATAATAAAGAAAGACTAAAAGAAATCTTTGCCAGTCTTGAATTGATAGCAGAAAAATATAATTCACCCATTATTTGCAGCATTCATCCAAGAACCAAAGAAAAATTAAGTACTTTCAACATTAAAATACAAAATAGCAGTGTAAAGCTTTTAGAACCTTTCGGATTCTTTGATTTCGTAAAATTAGAAAAAAATGCGAGATTAGTATTAACAGATAGCGGTACTGTTCAAGAAGAATGTTGTATTTTCAATGTTCCTACAGTTACCATAAGAGATACAACTGAACGTCCAGAAACAGTTTGGTGTGGTAGTAATATCGTGTCGGGAATAAACAAGAGTAGTATTTTGAATTGTACACAGATAATGCTCGATTCAGATAATAAATGGGAATATCCCGAGGGGTATATTGATGAAAATGTTTCAAATAAAATTATTAAATTTCTAAATGGTGAATATTAAATGTTTTCAGGTAAAAAAATTCTAATAACCGGTGGGACAGGTTCTTGGGGAAACGAGTTAACATCCCAATTACTAGAGAAAAATCCCGAAGAAATAAGAATATTTTCAAGAGGAGAGTTTGCTCAAGTTTCTATGAAAAGAAAATTTGACGATAGTAGAATAAGCTTTTTTATTGGAGATGTACGCGATTTCAATGCAATCAACTTAGCATGTAAGGGCATAGATATTATATTTCATTTAGCAGCCTTAAAACATGTACCAATATGTGAAGAACAACCATATGAAGCTATAAAAACGAATGTAGTTGGAACAGAAAATATAATTAAAGCTGCAATAAATAACAGAGTCTTAAAAGTAATTGATGTCTCAACAGATAAAGCAGTTGTACCTATTAATGCCTATGGAATGACAAAAGCTTTAGGAGAAAAACTCATAATCCACGCCAACAAGCTTTCAAACCATACAAGATTCACTTGTATCCGTGCTGGTAATGTATTAGGTACTAACGGAAGTGTAGTACCCTTTTTTATTAATATGATTAAGAAAAACAACCAGATAACTATAACAGATCTTAACATGACCCGTTTTTTTTTAACATTAAAAGATTCTATAACTCTACTCTTTAAGGCTATTGAAGTTAGTTTTGGTGGCGAAACCTTTGTCGTACATATGCCCTCATTTTATATTAAAGATTTAGCATCAGCCCTTATAAAAGTATATGGAAACGATAAAACTAAAATCATTGAAACAGGTATACGTCCTGGTGAGAAAATTGATGAAGTTTTAGTTTCAAAACATGAAGTAGACAATACCTATCAGTATGATAATCTTTATTATATAATATTCCCAATCCTTTCTATCGAAGGACTGAAGGAGTATTATGAAACACTCAATCTGAAAAAAGTTAAATTTGAGGAATTTAATTCAAAGATTAGTTTAATGGATATTAATAAATTAGAAGAGCTCTTGAGAAAAGGTGGATTTATAGATTAAAAAAGTGTTTATCTTTGGCTCAACGGGAATGGCCGGTCATGTTATAACTCGATATCTTGAAACATTAAAAAATTATACCATTATCAATAGTTCGAGATCCAAATTAAATGAGAAAACAATTATTATAGATGTGTTTAATCGTAATTTAGTTAAAAAAACTTTAAGGCAAGTAGAACCTGATATTGTAGTAAACTGTATTGGAATTTTGGTAAAAGAATCAACCTTTTATCCTGAAAATGCCATTTATATTAATAGCTATTTCCCTCATTATCTTAAAAAGTTAGGTGATGAATTACAATTTAAACTAATTCATTTAAGCACTGATTGTGTTTTTTCTGGAAAAAAAGGAAATTATTCTGAGAATGATTTTACTGATGGAAATGACTATTATGCCCGTTCTAAAGCTCTTGGAGAAGTTATAAATAAAAAAGATTTGACATTTAGAACATCAATTATAGGTCCCGAGTTAGAGAAAAATGGAGTTGGACTTTTTAATTGGTTTATGAATCAAACAGAACCGGTATATGGATATAAGAATGTAAATTGGACGGGTATCACAACACTCGAATTAGCTAAAGCAATAGATCACGCAATTATGGATGATTTAAGTTCTTTATATCACATAGTCCCTAATCATAAAATCTCAAAATATAGTTTACTAAACTTAATTAAAGAAATTTGGGATGTTGATGTGTGGAAAATCATTTTCAAAAATTTTGGTGGGTTCTTTAGTCTTGTTTATTATACCTCAATTTTTTATTGTCTCTGGGTTGCTTTTCATTCCTTATGCTATTGTGATGTTCGGTGTATATTTTCTAATTTTGCTGGCTTTGAAAGAGATAAATGAAGAGGATAAAGAATTTATTTCTAGAATGCTTCCAAGTTTTATCAGTAAGATAGTTATTAAATAAGAATCGCAAATGATTTTTCGATTTCATATTTCTCAATTCCTATCACCTTTCAGACCTCCCCAAAACCCATGAATTCTTCCAATTGTATCACTTATTATATAAAAAGATCATTAGCATCACAATGTTTTTGTCCTATGACGTGAATAAATAGTAGTTATTTACATTAAAGCGTAGAAACCGTTCTAGAAACATGTAGCTCACGCTATTGATGCCCGATAAAATCGTAGTCCTGGAGCAGATAGGGGTCAGGCTGCGGCTAACTGACTGCGGAATTCCATGACCCAACCTCATTATAACTTGCCATTTTTGCATAAAACGCCCTGAGAGAAACAGTATTCAAGAATTTCAAGTCACACCAGTATTTCTGTTAACTCCCACGAAAAAGTCGCTCCTTCTTAATATTCTACGCATCATTAGCTCAGCCACGATTTTATCAAAGATTTTTGATGACCACCAGGGAAGAAAAGAGTCAACAAACAGCTTCACGTATGGGTACTCTAAGGCTACAATTTTCATACCGATATAATAATAGCCTGTGGACTTGGAATAAGCCCATTTGTAGTCCTTATCTTTTCAATCTCTCCCTTATCCATTTTAAACACCCAATCTAATGGCATTTCAATCTTCTACCTTTTTTTCTATACTTTACACTATTCTTGCCTTTATAAATTACTGTATAAATAAAGGTAATAAGCTTTGCAAAGTCTTAATGTTGAGCTAACTAGGGGGTCACATGAATACATCGCCATTAGGGGTTGGAAAAGGCACACTCTACCTGATAGTAGTGCAGATTGTGTTCTTAGCAAGTGGATATATAATACATGCAGGTTTAGGAAGGTTATTAGGACCTGCCTCTTACGGTATATTTGGAGTGGTAATCTATCTCATCACTTTAAGCCAGGATTTTCTAAGGACAGGAATTCCCCAGGCTGCTTCTAAATATATTGCAGAGGATAACAGCAAAGCGGGAGCGATAAAGAACAACACGGTAAAACTACAGTTAATCTTTTCCTTGCTCGTTTTTTTAGTTTACTTCTTCTTCGCGGATATTTTCGCTGATCTGCTTGGCGACCCTTCTTTAACCACTTACATTAGAGTATCCGCTTTCATTATACCCGCAGGTGCTTTTTTCGCCCTTTATACAAATTTTTTGAATGGACTTAGATGGTATGATAAACAAGCTATCGCTATGCTTTCATATTCTATTGCCACGATAGCAGGCGTATTTGCACTGGTTTTCTTTGGTTTTGCAGTCTATGGCGCTATCTTTGGATATTTGATAGGACCTCTGGTAGGATTTGCACTGGGCTGGTATTTCTTTAAAATAAACAAAGGTGCAAGAGACGTGAAAAATGATTTTGAACTCAAAAAAATAATAAACTTTGCGGTGCCTGTTATCATCTTCTCTGTCTCCTTCACTTTTTTAATAAGTAATGACCTGTTCTTTGTGAAGCGGATTCTGGTGGAAAATGTACAGGCAGGATATTACACTGCCGCTTCTATGTTATCCAGAGTCCCTTTTATTATATTAGGTGCACTGGGATTTGCGTTATTCCCAGCTATATCCAGATCAACAGCTTTAAATGATGACAAGCAAACAGAGAACTACATAGCTGGTTCTATGAGATATTTGCTGATGTTTTTGATACCGATAATTCTGCTGATAAGTGCTACATCGAAAGGTTTGGTTAGTCTGTTTTATTCTTCTGCCTATTTGCCTGCCTCTTCGTCTTTAAGCATCTTGATCTTTGGATTAGGATTCTTTACTGTACTGTCTATTAT
>JABCSY010000033.1 GCA_018238625.1 Promethearchaeota archaeon | reverse complement strand
GAGGCATTCCCATGCCAGGAGGCATTCCACCCATCCCGCCCATGCCAGGGGGCATTCCACCCATCCCAGGGGGCATTCCACCAGGAGGTCCTGCGGATTTGGTTCCGGCGATAACATCGTCGATCCGAAGTATCATTGAGGCCGCTTCGGTAGAACTTTTTATCGCTTGTACTTTTACTACGGTAGGTTCTACAACGCCTATAGCCATCATATCGTCGACTATCTCACCCGTCTCTAAATCGTGAGCAGCAAACTTCTTACCAGCTTGATGAGCAGCTCTTAATTTCATTAACACGTCAATTTGGTCTAATCCGGCGTTTTCCGCTAGCGTTTTCGGAACAATATCTAATGCATCGGCAAAAACTTCGACAGCTAATTGTTCGCGTCCTCCTAGGGTTTGCGCGTATTTTCTTAACTGAATTGCCGCTTCAATTTCTGGAGCTCCACCGCCACCAACAATCTTTTGATCTTCGACAACATCTCTTACTACACATAAAGCGTCGTGGATTGCCCTATCAACTTCGTCAATAATAAGTTCAGTTCCACCCCGTATTAAAATTACAACGGATTTAGGTTCTTTACATTCTTCAATGAAAATCCAACTATCGTTCATTATTTTGCGTTCTTCAACTAAGCCAGCGAATCCCAAGTTGTCTTGAGTTATATCGTTGATGTTAGTAAAAATCATTCCACCAGTAGCTTTAGAGAGTTTTTCTAAATCAGACTTTTTAACGCGTCTTATGGCCATGATACCTGCTTTCGAGATGAAGTGTTGAGCCATATCGTCAATTCCCTTCTGGCAGATTACTACATTTGCTCCTGAATTCACGATTTTTTCAACCATGGTTCTAAGCATGCGTTCTTCTTCGTCAAGGAATTGTTGAATTTGCTCTGGGCTCGTTATTTGGAGTTTAGCGTCAAATTCTGTTTTCTCAATTTCTATAGCGCTCTGTAACAGAAGTATCTTAGCATCTTTAGCAATTTTTGGCATCCCTGGACTAACAACTTCTTTGTCCAAAATAATCCCTTTAATAAGGGAAGTATCGTCAATTGACTCTCCTTCCTTTTTTTGGATTTGAACTTTGTCGATATCAGCAACCCAATCACCATTTACGCTTTTTTCTGCTATTGCAGTAATTGCCTCGATACAAATGTCGGCTAGCATATCTTTTGATTCAGAAACAATTTTAGAAGACATACAAGTCATTGCAGCGTTCTTTAACCCTTCTTTATCGTCAATTCCGCTTTTTACTGACATTTCTTCTAAGATTTCAAGTGCTTTCTCAGCAGCTTTTCGGAATCCTTCAGTAATAACTGTTGGGTGAATCTTTTGTTCTATAAGTTTTTCTGCGCGCTTTAATAGTTCACCAGCAAGGATCACAGAAGTAGTTGTACCATCGCCTACTTCAGAATCTTGAGTTTTAGCAACTTCGACCATCATTTTTGCTGCAGGATGTTGCACATCGATCTCCTTTAAGATTGTTGCTCCATCGTTGGTTATCACTACGTCACCAAACTGATCTACGAGCATTTTATCCATTCCACGTGGTCCTAACGATGTTCGCACCGATTCAGCTATAATTTTAGCTGCTGCGATGTTATTTGACATTGCGTCTCTTCCACGAGTTCTCTCAGTACCTTCCCGCATTATATAAATAGGTTGTCCGCTTAATCCCATATTTAATTCACACTATATTGATTTTTTTTAGTAATATTTTATTTATTTATATATAATGATCTCTAAGTCATAAAATTAAAAAAGTTTACGAAAATATGATAAAATAATATTTTTTCTAGGCTAAGACAAAAAACAATAATATTTTCATTAGCAAAATTGCATAAATAGATCGAAAATTTTATTGTTATTAGAGAATTATTTAGTTAACTCTCTTTTCTTTGGGCGTAAATCTTTAGATCTGCATCTACGACACTTTTTTGCTCTGACAGGATTCAAAGCCCCGCATTTACGGCACACGGATTTCATTAATAAATGATGTCTGGCAATCTTTCTTTTATATAGGTCATCAATCGGCAAACTTTAATCTCCTCGAATTTTTACTCGTTTTAGTTAATTTACTAATTACTTTATTGCGTTACTATTCAAAACTTTATCTTTTATAGATTAATCACGTATCGATAAAAGAACAATTTGGAAAACATTCTAAAGCTAAAAAATTTTTTTATTTTATTGATAATTTTCGTTATTTTTAAAATTATCACTGAATTATTTACTCAACCAGAGTTTTTCTTTTAAATAGATTATTCTTCCCAATTTTTCTTTCTTAGCAATTTATTCCTCTCTCTTACTTTTCGCCAAAATCCTTTTTCTTCACTGGTCATCGGAGGTTGCTTTTTTATACGTTGGATAATGACTGGTAATGATACAAGCAAAACTAAAACAATAATAAGTGATGCAAAATGCCAATAAGATAGTGATAATGCCAAAGATAATGTTTGATTGTATTCGGGCCTAGCCTCTGGAGGCACGATATTCAGGCTAAAATCAATTACTTCTGTAAAAAGAGTCGCGTTGCTTGTGTATTCGATTTCTATTGATCCCCGTACCGTCAATCTTGTACCTAGACTTAAAACAATAATTTTTCCATATTCTTCGATAAGAGAAACGCGGTCTAATGTGCTGGAATAATTACAATTAGAAACCCCATTAAGTAAACATTCATAAGTATAAAATAAAATTCCTGTAATATTAATTCCCTCGCTTGAAAATGGAGTGAGATTTAAATTATAATCGTATTGATATTCCACTACTTCAAGTGGATCACCTTCTAGGTGACCGCCTATACAGATATATAACGAACCCTCTACTCCCACGGTATAATTACTTATATCTTCGGAAAAGTTTTTTATATCCTTTAAATAAGAAAAATACATTTCATTATTTATAGAATTAACGTAAGATATGGTTAAGGGAAATAGAGCGGCGAGAATAATTAACAATACTCCTCCAGTTAAAATGAAACTTTTTTTTCTAAAATTCAAATTTAACGACAATTTTATCTAATTGATATTTCGATACATAATTATATGAAAATAGAATATATAAAGAAGCGTTTATGAAATCTACCTATAAATCTCAAGAACGAATGCAAAGGATTATAGACTGGTTAAAAAATATTGTAACGCCTAAATTAGTTTTCTATCCAAAAAGTGTGTAATATGACTAATAAAATGGATTTATAAACTCGATGTATAAAACTTTGGAGAGTCAAATTATGTAACAATTGTTTGATAAAGGAATAGTAGAGATTAATACAGTTTGAAGATTTTAATGAAGAAATTGGCTAATAACAAGTTAAAAATTTAAGATTATATATTTATTATAAGTAAAAAAAGTTAGATTTGTCCGCTAAATTTTTCTTTTGTATTGATATAATGAAAAAATTAAAATTTTATAATTAATAATTCACATTATAATAAAATATTATAAATTTCAAAGCTAGATGAATTAAGTTGCCAAAAGAGATATTTGACGAAGCGATGTTTTTAGAGTTATCAGAGCGAGCTGTTCACTGTAGGGTTAAAAGATCGAAAGATGTGGTGAAGTTAAAGCTTAGGACAAAACGACACCTTTTTACTTATAAAACAGATCCTACAACGGCTGATAGGCTTGTAAATAGCATTGGTTGTGATATCATCGAGCTATAAATAGATGATATGTCAATTTATAGAGTTGATAAAGGTTAAGGTATTACCAGCGTGTAAAACATGTGTAACTTCCGGATTTTATTGCACTAGTTGTCAAGACAAACTAGATGCGGGATCACTTACTCAGTTTGAGTTAGATATAGCGAAGGATTTACTTATATTGGAAGAAAGCGAAAATTTTGGGTTTTTAAGCGATATTTCTTTCTATAAAGCTATTGATTTTGAGGATGTTGTTATCTTAGTGGTTGGTAGAACAGATAAGATCAAACTCAAACAAAATTTGATTGATTGGATAAAAGAAACTTACGAAATAGACGAAATAATCGTAATTGAGCAAACTAAAAAACCAAGATCTGCTTTAGAGAGTTTAATTTCTCCTTATAAATTAGCGTCATTAAACGAGATTTTTTTGGCTACTGGTGATATTGAATTTAAAGGTATTCTTAGCAAAAACGATCAAGATGAAATATTATTTACCCAAGAAGAGCTTGAAGAGTTAGTTTTGGAACTTACTGGTAATGTAATTCGCATTGAATTTATATAATTCTAACGATTTTATTTTTTAATTTCTTAATACTCAATAGGTTTAAAATACTGTGGATGAATATAAACAAGTTATCTTAATTAGGACAGATTTAAAAATGGGTACTGGTAAAAAGTGCGCTCAATCGTGTCACGCTTCATTATCGGCTTCAGATTTAGTTAGAACGAAAAATAAAGCAGTTTGGAAAAATTGGAAGAATACAGGTCAAAAGAAAGTAGTTCTGAAGGTGAGTGGCATGGAGGATTTGGGAGATATAGTTATTCAATTAGAAAAAAATAACATTATGTACTTTTTAGTTAAGGACGCAGGATTAACGCAACTAACTCCTGGAACCACTACAGCTCTTGGTATCGGACCTACCCTATCAAAATCTATAGATAAAATAACTGGAGATTTAAAGTTATTATAATTTAACGCTTTCAGGCTAAATAAATTGGAAAGGAGTAACAATAATACCCATATTTTTCAAAATAAAAACGATAGAGAACTAGAAAAAGTCGTAGGAATTGAAGTTTATTCCACCTCAGATTTTAGTGGTATTAGTGCTATTTATAAAAAAAGGTATAAAGACTTTATTGTTAAAGAGATAACCAGTACAGGGCAAGTTCTCGAGATCAGAGGGAATGACACCACTATCAATTTCTCTGAAAATTCAAAAGATAGGTATACGACATTTAATTTAGTGAAAATCAACAAAGATACGTTTGGAGCGATAAGGATGATTAGTAGAGCATTAAAAGTACATCCTAATTTAATAGAAGTTGCGGGGTTAAAAGATAAGCGTTCTATTAGCGTTCAAAAAGCCTCAATTAAAGGAGATCAAGTCGAAAAACTAAAAAAATTGAAATTAAAAGATATCTTTTTTAGAGGTATAGCGCCTGCAAGGAAATCCGTTAAATTGGGAAGTAATAGGGGTAATCATTTTATAATTACTCTTAGAAATATCGATAAAAAAGTAAATGAAGAAAAAAGAATTAAGGAGTTAATAAACGAGTTGCACACTCGTGGTTTTCCTAATTACTACGGGCTTCAAAGATTTGGTACTTTTAGGCCTAATTCACACCTAATAGGGCGATTTATATTAGAAGGCGAATATAAAAAGGCGTATGACGAGTTTGTCTTAGCAACTTATTCAACAGAACTTCCTGAATCTCAACTATTACGTGAGGAATTAAAAAAAACTGGTGACCTTGAAAAAGCTTACACTTCATTCCCTGAGGGTTTAAATTATGAAAGGGTTATGATTAAATACTTAATGAATAATTCAAGAGATTATGAGGGAGCAATTAATCATTTGCCTAATTACCTTATTAAATTATTAATTAGTTCTTTTCAGTCTTATCTGTTTAATAAAATGCTATCGTTAAGACATAAAAATGAAATTTCTATATATAAACCAATTAAAGGCGATGTTTTTAGTATCTTAGATGATGACAATGGAAATATTACTAAAATAAAATATACATACGGTGGGTTGTACGATGAATTTTTGCGAGAAGCAAATAATTTAAATCGGGCAAGAATAGTAATGCCTCTAATAGGGTATGATACAAACTTAGACGATTTCCCTTTAATGAAATCTTTACTTTTAGAAATTCTCGATAAGGAGCAAATTTCTGCAGAAATATTTAAGAATGAATTACTCTATACTTATGAATTTAAAGGCTCTTTTAGGCCTATAATCGTTAAACCGATTGGTTTAAAAATATTAGAATTTACTGAAGACGACATCTTCCAAAATAAGAATAAATTAAAAATCGAATTTTCTCTCCAGAAAGGCTCTTACGCAACACTATTATTACGCGAAATAATAAAATAAAGAGCTAATCAATCATTATTTCATAATTTTGAGTGGTTTCATTTCCAAGAATGTCAATCACCTTTACTGATATTAGATATTTATCTGGTTTTTCATAATAATATTTATTTGAGGTTAAATCTAATTTACGGTTTTTCGGTGTTCTGTATGAAATCCACATCACGTTAAAATAACTATTTTGACTAATAAAATCAATAGTCCAACTATCTATCCAATCAGAAAAAGACTGTATCTTTCTTTTGAGTTTTTTCTCAATTAAATCTAAATTTGGAACAAAATAGTCTATTAATTCAATTGATACATTCTTATTGTCTTTTAGAATCTTAATTTCAAATTTTATGTCTTGAAATTGAGTTTTTCTTTTTCCCTTTTGAATGCTTTTGTTTACACTTAAAATTTGAAACGGATTAGGATTTTTTTTATATTTTTTTTCCCAATTAATAATATCGTTACTATTATAAATGTCAAGGATTCTCTTACGGCTTATGTTTATCGCGTGTTTTGCCATATCTGAACCAATCCATCGTCTTCCAAGTTTTTCTGCTACTGCTAATGTTGTGCCCGAACCACAAAAAAAGTCCGCAACTATGTCTGTTTCGTTAGAAGATGCGAGAATAATTCTTCTTAATAATCTTTCTGGTTTTTGAGTAGAAAATCCTTGGTATTCTAAAGTATTTGATCTAATATATGGAATATCTGTCCAAACATCACGAGGAAAGATACCTTTATTAGTAACATAAACTTTTTGCGAGAGTTTTTTTCCATTGTGACTTCCACCTCGATAATAAAACATGCCTTTATCGTCTTCTTTTAATGCAAATTTAACTCGATCAGAATATTCCATGTAGATTCCTGGATCGTCGTTGAAAGTATATTCACTTGATTTAGTATAAAATAGTATAGAGTCAAACGATCGGATAAAAAACCTTCTTGTTCTCATAGATGCCGCAGGATACGCCCAAATGACCTCGTTTCTAAAATTTTCTTTACCAAAGATTTCGTCCATTACTAATTTTATATAATGAGAAACGTGCCAATCTAAATGCACGTAAATGCTTCCATCTTCAGCAAGTAACTCTTTCATTATTACCAATCTTTCGTACAGAAAATCGATATATTCATCTATTCCTCCCTTCCATATGTCTGAGTAAGCCTTGTTAATCTCAAAAGCGTCGTTTTCACCTATTAGCGTTTTGAATTTGAAATTACTTCCAGTTGCGAAAGGAGGATCGATGTATATTATTTTGATCTTGTTTGAAAATTCTTTTATCAGCGAATTTATTACATCACTATTATCACCCCAAATTAAGAGATTATCCCATTCATTGACTTTAAATTGGGGTATTTGGTTACTTGCAGTATTTTCTTGAATTAATTCAATGTCGGATATGAATTTATTGATTGTGGGGTTTTTTATTGATTCCAATACTTGAAAAGGATAAGACATTTGAGTTTCATGTGTTTTAGACTTTTCAAATTTATCTTTATTTTTCCAATATAGATTTGGCATTTTTATTAATTATAAGATAACAAAAAATTTATTGTTAATTTCCTTTTCAAATTTAATTTAAGTAAAATATGAGATTTAAAGGTTAATATGTCTATTGATGAGATGAATGGTTGGAGGAAAACTCACTATACAAGGGATGTTACACCTGAATTAGACGGTCAGGAAATAATCTTAGCGGGTTGGGTGCGAAATTATCGAGATCTTGGAGGTTTGAAATTTATAAACTTACAAGATAAATATGGCGAACGACAAATTACTTTAAAAAAAGGTATCGTTTCTGATGAGGTATTTGAAAAAACAAAAGTTAGTTATCAATATTGTCTTATGATTAAAGGTAAAGTGAAAAAATTTGAAAAGGCACCAGGTGGGATTGAAATTATTCCAACTGAAATTAAAATCTTAAATAGGACTCCCGATAAACTTCCAATTGATATGACAGGAGAAACAATTTCAGAACTTGATCTTAGACTTAATAATAGAGCGTTAGATTTGAGATCCTTAAGAAATCAAGCAATTTTTGAAATCCGTGGGCAGGTGTTAATCTCAATTAGGAACTTTCTACTTAAACAAGATTTTACAGAAATAACTACGCCTAAAATAATAGGCTCCGCGACTGAAGGTGGTACTGAGTTATTTCCTATTATGTATTTCGATAAAGAGGCGTTTTTAATACAATCAGCTCAATTATATAAAGAACAGTTAGGTGGTGTATATGAAAGGGTATTCGAAATTAGTCCCGCCTTCAGGGCTGAGAAAAGTCACACGAAAAGGCATTTATGTGAGATTTTCACGTTAGATGTTGAGATGTCTTTTGCAAACATGAATGACGTTCAAAAAACTTTAGAAGAATTGGTTTATAATGTTGTAGAAGATGTCCGAGAAAATAAAATGCCTGCTTTGAAAGTTTTAAACATGGAAGATAAAACATTAGCTCCAAATTTACCTTTTCCTCGCTACAAATACGATGAAATCATTGAATTAGTTGATAAAAAATTTGGAATTACTATTGAATGGGGCGAAGATATTTCTACAGAAGCATATCGTAAATTAGGTGAAGAATTAACGGGATATTACTATATAACTCATTGGCCAATGGAAATAAAACCATTTTACATTTTACCTTCTAATAATCCAAAATATAGCGAATCTTTTGACCTTCAAATGGGATGGCTTGAATTGGTTTCGGGAGGAACAAGAGTTCACAATAAACAACAATTAATTGATGCTATTGAAGCCAAAGGATTAAATCCCGCATCTTTTGAATCACACGTAAGCGTGTATGGTTTTGGAATGCCACCTCATGCGGGTTTTGGTTTAGGAATAGCTCGTTGGATAACCTTTATATGTGGTCTTGATGACATTCGGGAAGCCGTAATGTATCCTCGAACGCCAGATCGCCTTACCCCATAAATCTTATATTTTTGAGATAATTTATTATTTTAATTAATTTTTTTAATATTATAATTATGCCAAACGATTGGATAGAATCTTACATTAAAGCTGGTAAGGCTGTTAAAGCTGCTAAAAAGCTTGCTGCAAAATTAATAAAACCAGGAGTTCCATTCTTAGAAATTGCTAATAGCTGTGAGGAAGAAATATTAAATCAGGGTTGTGAGTTATCTTTTCCAATTAATATGTCTCTAGATGAGATAGCTGCTCATTATAGTCCATTGATCGACGATAGTACTATTGTACCTAATAAGGGATTATTGAAAATCGATATAGGTTCCCACTATGACGGTTATATTGCCGATTCAGCAATAACCTTCAATATAAATAACAACGAAACTCTCCAAAACATTATAGACGCCGCTCAAGAAGCCCTTGAAGCAGCAATTGAAATCTTTAAACCTGGCACAAAATTATACGAATTAGGAGATGTAATTGCCAAAAAAATTAAAAATCGTGGATTAGAACCAATTTATAATCTTGGAGGCCATGAATTGAAAAGATACAACTTACACGCAGGTCCTTTTATTCCAAATTATAAGGCTATAAGCCACAATCAAATTTTAAAACCTGGAGATGCTTATGCGTGCGAACCTTTTGCTACTTCTGGAAAAGGTATAGTAGAAAATGGCACTAAATCCTATATTTATCGATTTAAAAAATCAATGAAGGGTCTACCCTTTATAGAGAAGAATTATATGGATAAAATAAACAAATTAACTAAAAAGCTACCTTTTTCGCCCCGTTTGCTCGAAAAGCATAATGTCATCCCAAAAAATAAGATTCAAAGAACAATTGATGTTTTTGTTCGCAAAAAAATTCTAGATCATTACCCTATATTAATAGAAAAAACTAAAAAACCAGTTGCTCAACAAGAACACACCATCATAATCGATATGGATGGAAATACTATTGTTACAACATAAAGATAAGCCCCAAAAAAACATCACAAGTGTTATATTATGTGCTGGTGAAGGCACCCGTGTTAGAGATATTGCTAAACATATTCCAAAGCCACTGATTAAAATCAAATCTTTAAACAACCAAACCATTCTTTCGCATTTGATTTCTAATTTAATCAATTTAGAAATTGAACCAATTGTAGTGGTAACAGGCCATTTAGGTGAGCAAATTGAAGATTTTGTAATTTCTTACCAAATAAAAAATAAATGTAAAAAAAATACAATATTAATAAATCGTTCTGGAGTTCAATATAAGTTAGGCCCATTACATTCCTTTCTAAGTATTACAGGAAATAACCAAATTTATAAAGAGAATAGGGTTTTTATGATCTTTCCAGGAGACACTATTTTTGATCAAAATCTTTTGCAAGAATCTTTGAACCTTTTGTTAAAAAATTATAACCTACTTGATAACTGTTCAATCATTTTTTACAGAAAGATAAAAATTAGCTCGTTAAAAGAAAGATTTAAAACACACGATCCTAACTTATCTAAAACAATATCGTATTTAAAAACAAATAAAAGCGGATCAAAATCAATTGTCAGAGAGATCAAGCAGAGAACTTTAAGCTCTTTTACAAATAAAAAAACGATCAATCAAGTTATACCCATTTTTATTTTCAGTTTTAGGAAAGTTCAAGAAATTAAAAATTTAGCAAAATGTAATAGATTTAAAACAATTAGAGAAATTGTTAATTTAATAATCAGGAAAGAAGAAATGTTATTAGCCCTTTCTATTGATCCTGAATATAATTTTTATGATATTGATTCTCCTCTTGATTTAAAGATCTTAAATGAAAAAAAAAAAGATGGACAATAGTAGCTCCGATATTCTAGTATTCTTGTTTCAAAGGAAATGCGTCTTTTACTCCAATGAATCGAATCTTAAATCAAAGCTCCTATTGTAAAAATTCATAACTTTTATTGAAAGATATTAATGTTTGGATGTCTCGCGTATCAAAAAAATTATCTAATTCGACAAGAGATCAAGCAAAAGTGTCAACTTGCACCATAACTAATATCAATTCTAAACTGATTGCTATATCTTTAGTATTGCTCCACAGTGCTAATTTGTTAGGAATGGGATATACTTAGTGTAAATTAATTTTCCTGTGTTTTAGTATAACGCACTAAAGGAACGTGATAAAATAAATCCGCATGGAAATCAAGGCATAAGCATTAACTCTGGGTGTACCAAAAAAATCCAGATCTTAAGAATCTATTACCAATTTTGCAACGACAAGCTAGTTGTTTCAATTGTAATGATGTATTCTAAACCAATGCATATATTTTTACTATTGTCCAACTATTTATATGACAAAATGACTATTTAAATGTTATTATTAATTTCATTACTAACTAACTCTTTTCATAACAGAAAGTTTAATAAATCTGAAAGTTATCTTTCAAAATAAGATAAATTACAGTATACAAATCATTGAACGATTATGTCTGATAGTGGAATAATATCCATCAAAATTGATCTCATCGGGATTGGGAGCGTAATTGCTAATATTATTCGACATTATGCCCCATTATCTGCCGATGCTATTCTAAATAAGATGCCCTTTGTTTTAAAAGGCCGATTTAGTTTTGGAGCAAAAAATTATTGGACACTTCCAGGTTTGGAACTATCTAAAGGCCATAACTCGAAATCAATTAAAATCGTTGAAAAAGGAGATATTATCTACAATCCAAAAACGGATGAATTGACAATCCTTTTAGAAAGTACAGAAATGCCAAATAAAGTAAATAAGGTTGGAAAAGTAACGGAAAATATAGAATTTTTTCTACAAGCTAGAAATGGTTTAGGGACTAAGCTCTCCAGAGTGAAATAGCTTTAAAAGAGAAATCAAGGAGAATTAAATGACTATCTCGAAAAAATTAACATTTGTTTTCACTCTTTTCTACTTAGGGGTTATTATTTATTTAACCTTGTTCTTAACAGTTCCAGAGATTCAACAAGCAATCATTCTGTCAAGGCACGATATTACCGGACTTTCAAACGGTTCCGATTATATAATAGCACTTTTAATCTCTTTTTTCATTTGTCTTATAGGAAACGCTAGCATAGGGTTTCCTATCCCCTATCCCTTTATTCTTTTTTCTTTTTCGAATTCTATTTACCTTAAATATTCAATTGCAGGATTGACCTTGAGCGAAGTACTTTTAATTGGTCCTTTTTGGTTAGAAATACTAGGAATAGCTGTTGTTGGTGGGTTAGGGAGCGCAATAGGCGAACTTGTAGGCTTTTTGATAGGAATTGGCGCAAAAAAAATTGCTAATAGAACTCACTCACAAACACTTGAAAACATACAAGGATTCGGCAGGCTTGTATTAGATCACCCAAAAACCATGCATTTGTACATATTTGTTGCCGCAGCTCTGCCAATTCCCGACGACCCTCTGTGGATAGCTTTAGGGATGTCAGATAAAAAAATACATTTCTCTAGATGCATTATATGGGCCTGGGCAGGAAAGAATATCACCACTTTATTCTATGTAATTTTCCCTTTATTAATTTTACTTGGATATAGTGCTACGGGAATTGAACTTAATGATATCTCGAGCGTAATAACAGAATCTATAATGTTATTACTTACTCTAGCAGTTATGCAATTCATTTTGCAATTTCCTTGGGATAAATATCTTGATAAAGGAAGCGAGAAAAATTCAGAGCTCGAATAAATAAAATTGGGAGTTTACTTTTTCTTCTCTTTATTTCTCAAACAATTTTTACAAACGAAGATTTTTTTCTCTTTATTTTTTGAATTTTCGTCTTGATAAATTCTTTGATAAATATAATCGCCGCATACTGCGCACAAAGTTGTGGTCCGTGTTTCGTTAAGTAACGGACCTAAATTGTCAAATGTCATAAATTAAGTTTAGATCTTTGATTTTGAAATTGTAATTTCAATTTTACTAATTAAATCCTTTTTATTTCGATTATTCGAGTTATTTCTTCTAAAATCGTTATTTCTTCTATAATTACCTTGCTGTCTTTTTTCGAAATAAGGTCGACTTCCCAGTGAAACATTCTCTATTTCTACTGAGGGATACATGCGATTTCTTACAATTTCTGCTACTTCAACTGCGGTAGAAATCTCTTCGCCTTCTCCTTTTATTAATAGCGATTTAGTACCACCTGAAAAAGCAAAAATAGCTTCTTTTATTGTTTTTTCTTTATCTGCGCGATTTCTTATTATTATATGTGTTGTATAACTAGGCATGAAAGAATATGTTAAGTTTGTTTTAAAGTTTAATTTAAAAGCAGATTAAGATTAAATATACTCCAAGTAATATAAAATTTATTCAAATTCAAGACTTTGAAATCTTAAAAAATTTGAGAGAATTAGAAGTTCAAATATTAAATTCTGAACGAGAATTAAGATCATCTAATATCTTTTTATATTCAGAACTTCTTTCCTCAAAGTGTTCAATTATTTTCCTTTCATCTGTATCTAGATAATCAAATAAAAGAGAAATAACTTCAATACGCTTAGTAAACTCGTTCATTAGTTTTTTGTGCCATTCATTTGGTTTGTCTAGCATTGCTTTAATTTTTTTTTTAAATTTATCTTTCTTTTGTTCAAAATCTTCCATTTGATTAGTTTTCTTTATCTGAATTAAACTATCTTCGCATTTTTTAAATTCTTTTTCTATTTTTTCTCTAAATTTAGGGATTCTATAAATCTTTTTGTCAATATCAGGATCCCATTCGTATAAGTAATAGTCATCCTCTTCAGCTTCTTTTTTGTCGTCAGTTAATTTAATTTCTCTTTTCAAGATCATAATGAGCCCAAAATTTCTCTGGAGCTGAGCCAAATATCTTCGTCGTAAAATATCATCGATATACTTAACTTCCTTTAAAACATTTTTCATGTTTTTAAAAATTTTTTTAACTTCTTTTTCAGCGTTTCTTACCATTTTTTCTTTACTTAATTCAAAATTTAGTTTTATAGTATTAGAATAAGTAGCAAACATGCCTCTATCGGGGTTCTTTAGCCTAATTCCCGCTACACCTAAGTAATAAGTACTAGACTCTATTTCAGTATGATCAAACACTAAAGCTATAGCAAAAGGATTTACACCTTGGTAAAACAGTTGCGTTTCAATATCTCTAGGCGAAAATATAAAACCAAAACCTGGGTGAGTATGCCACCACCCTACAAAGAAATCTTCTTTATCATCTTGGATAGATCTTTCGTAGACGGCCGTGTTAAATTGTGCTGTATCTACGTAATGTTTGCTTTTATATTCAACATATGCACGGTCTCCAACCATGACAGGTATCGCATCGTGAATTATAACTTCCTTATTATCTTTTATCGAGCCTATTAGAATTCCATAAACTTCACGCCAATCTTTTTGAGGTAAATCTTTATTTCCATATCGCATTGCGTAGCCGATAATTCGCCTATATGCGTTATATGAAAGAAAAATAGGTGTTTCCGCTGGATCAATACCATATTTTTGAATACGGTGTTCTTTTGTTGATAATTCAATAGTATTATCTGATTTAGAAGTCAATGTTTCACTATCTTTTTTCTCGATTTCGTTTTGTTCAGCGATATTGTCATCTACATCATTATTACTAGTGTTTCTTCCGCTCATCAAATAATCAATTTATATAGTATTTTGACAAATTAATTATAAATTAATGGTTTTTATTCTTTTATAGTCTTTTTATAATAATTCGAAAAACATTTTAAAAAGTTATGAAAGTTATTGGATTTTGCGGGCTTCCTGGTTCTGGTAAATCAACTGCTTTAATTGCGATTGAAGATTTAGGAATAATAATAACGATGGGCGATGTGATTAGAAAAGAGGCTATAAATAATAATATTGAGCCTAATAACGAAAATTTGGGTAAAATAGCCAAAGAATTAAGAGAACGAGGGGGTGATGCGATTGTGGCAGAAAAATCGGTTGAGATGATTAAAAACCACACAAACGAAGTAGTTTTCGTGGATGGGATAAGATCTCTATCTGAAATAAAAATATTTCGTAGGTATTGGAAATTTCCGGTTGTTGCTATTGAAACTAGTGATGATTTGCGATTTAAAAGGATAAAAAAGCGTGCACGTAGCGACGATTCAAAGACTTTTATTGAAATTATGAAACGGGATAAACGAGAGTTAGGATTTGGTCTTAAAAAAGTAATAAAAAAAGCCAACTACAAAATTATGAACGATTCTTCTGAAGAAGAATTAAAAAAAATATCGAGAGAGATAGTTTTAGAAATAATTAAGAATTATTAGAGGTTTTTAATCGAACTTTAAATAATCTGCTATAGTTTTAGCTAAAGATACCTTAGCTACTTCGTTATCAATCGAATCTGTACCTATGATATAATCTGCTCCAGCTTTTAAGATGCGATATTTCGCATGTTGCAGCATTAAAGCGTGAGTTGCCACAGCAAATACTTTTTTAGCTCCACTATCTTTAGATAATCTGATTGCTGTTGCCATTGTTCCTCCAGTTGCAATAATATCATCTGCAATGACTACATCTTTGTTTTTCAAACTTAAATTGCCCGTCATAGTTATTTCTCCGGTTTTAACATTGCGAATTTTCTCAAAATAATCAACAGGTACATTGTCTCCAAAATGTTTTGCAAAAGCTTTAGATCTTTCAACTGCGCCTTTATCAGGTGAAACAACAACAATGTCTTTATCACTTAACGACTTTATATAATCTGCTAATATCTTCATTGAATCGATATTAATTACTTTACACGATAAATTTTCTAAAATTTCAGGAGCATGAACATCAACAGTGTAAAATTCATCTATGCTTAATGAATTAATCATACGTATAATTACATGAGCAAAAGGGCATTCACCAGGTCTAAATACTTTATCTTGTCTAGCATAAGCAAGATAAGGTACGACAATGGTTATTCTGCTTGCCCCCATTCGTTTAACGGAATCTACCATCATTATTAGTTCAATTAGTCTTGAATTTTGGTTGCCGCAAAAATTTGGTCCTGTTGATTGAACGATGATGACTGCTTTTCCTTCTATTATAGTTTCATCTTCAATGTTAATTCTTAGATAATTCTCTCCATCAGGAAAAGTTTTAAATTCTGTATTTATCGATTCAATACTTAATTCTTTAGCAATCTTAACTCCTAGCATTTGAGACGCTGGACCTACAATAAGAATTTTTTCCATAAAGTACCACTTCATCTATTGGGAATTTAACATTTTAATTAATGAATTCTTTCTTATAATTTTTTTAAAAACTCAAGAGAAATCTTGAAAATTTCGTCTCTATGATTTTTAAATGAATGACCCCCCGTTTCGAATTGTACCACATTTTCCTTCTTTAATCCAAGATGGGTTCTTATTTGGTCTAAATTCTTGAATGGAATTCTTTGATCGTCTTTACAATGGGCAATCAAGATTCTCTCATCATTTTTCGGAAATTTATTCAAATAATATTTAGGGCTTATCAGTTTAATTGTCTCATCAGGGAATCTTATCCTTGTTGTTATATAATCATAGCGAGTACACAGTGCTATTAACTTTTTTACCCTCACGTCAAGAAACCCGTGAGTTAAAATTATTGCTCCTCCCAAACTTCTGCCAAACAAAGCAATCTTATCGTCTAATAATCTTTTTGATTGCTCGTTGACAATCCAATTAATGACTTCTTCAATATCAGAAAATATTTTTACGACCATTTTGTCCCATCTTGAACCCGTTTGCTTTTTAGTCTCTCCATGTGCGCGGTAATCATACGATAAGACGTAGAATCCAGCACTTGCAAACTTTTCTGTGAACAACTTTACAAAATAACTTTCTCTATGATCTAATAATCCTGCAAGGTTTATTATAAAAGGGGCTTTTGGAGGCGTATTCAAGGAGTAATAAATTGACCCTTTGAGCTCTATGTTATCAGATTTTATCGGAATTTCTATGTTTTCTATTTCTACACTAGTCATGCTAAGATTAATTAAACCTTATTGTTTTTATATTTTTCAATTAGACTCTTCAAAGTTCTCACAGTTAATTCTAAACAGTGTTTATGATCGTCCGGTAAACCGTGTAACTCGCGATCGATATCTTCTGGTTTCAAATTCTCTGCAAATTCAATAGATTTTCCTTCAATAAGTAATGTAGTTTGACTCCCTGTTGCTACTGTCGCGCCGCAACCATCTGTATAGAAATGTGCTTTTTCAATTATACCATCTTTAATTGTTAAAAAAAATTCCATGGTGTCGTTACACGGTCCTTTATACGAATGGGAATCTGTGAAATTAGACGGGATTCCCCAATTTTTTGGATTATGATATAATTCAACAACATATTTGTTAAAAGCTTTAGTCTCTTCATCTATTATCTCTTGTTGGAGTTTCTCAACAAACTTATCAAAACCATCCTCATCTTTAGGCAAGTTATTTATTGTCCTCCAAATGGTTCAAAACGTGTTTCTCTAAACGCTCTTTTCTTGCAATTTCGTTTGGAGTTTTATAATATTTATCTAAAATGCCTAAGATTTCCCGATTTAAGGCGTTGTGTTCGCGTAAACAACTACTTTTTTTCAAAAATTCCTCTCCGTGCCTTAATGCGGCTAAATTTTCCGTAATTTTCATTAATTCCGTAGCAATAATACTGTTAATATAAATTAAATCTGAAAATTGATTCTTTATAAAAATGCCTAATTTTAATTGGTCAGCAGACATATGCACTAAAACTTATTATTAGATATAAAAGTAATTTTAAAATGAAAAAGCAAAATAAATTGCTATATATATTAAAGCTCCAATAATGAAGGCACCTATAAAGCCCATTCTTACTAAAAAAGTTTTTTTCATGTCGGGTTTTAGAACTTCCTTAGGGAAAACTTTCAGATTCTTTAGATATTTATTGATAAGACGGTTTTCTTTTAAATCTAAAGTAATTGGAATTCTATAGGTTATTGACGCGGTTTTAAATTCGACAACATCGATTGGAAGACATAAATATAATATTATAAAAACTATCACCACACACAATAAAGAAGTGCCTAGAAGGTTATCAATTATTAAACCCATTGTATCAGCAATTACCCACCCTTCTACTTGTTGAATCGTCATAAATGTCAGTAATCCGCTTATTCCAAATATATCAAAGAAATCTAATTTTCTGTACCACTTTCTCACATTGATCGACTCTACATTATTTGCGGCAACATAGTGGAATTTATAGTAAAAAGATCTTTTAAACCTAAACTTCTTTAATTCTTCGTCAAACTGTAGTATATCTCCATCTTTACTACTAAAATCGTAAAACAGAGATTTTACGAGTAGCATTAAGCCATACATTAAGGAGATCCACCAAATTAAAGGACCAAAAAATAACATCTGCGTTAGCATAACTATTGCAAATATTATTAAAAACAACCCAAAGACTAATTTGAATAATTGAAAATTAGTAGTACTTACATCTGAAAATAAAGCATTCTTATTTAATTCCTCCCCTTCTCGTAAATCTGGATTGCAATCTAAATATGTGCTAAAATCCTCCTTGAACTGAGATTGTTTTCTTAATTTCACGGGAGAAAACCACATTTCATAAAGTCTCTCCTTTGTAGCGATTTCAAAATAGTTTTGCTGAAACATAACCAAAATAATCAAGGCAAGAATGTCTAAAATAGAAATAACGACAAAAGTCCAAGAAAGAACAAATTCAGGTCCTGCCCTTTCAGCAGCAAATAAGGGGATTGCTGTCATAAGTTGTAAAACGATAAAGGGAATCATTATTATAATCCAAGCTAATTTCGGGCCCGCGTGATTATTTTGATATCGAAGTACTTCAATATCTTTCCTTGGAATTTCCGTTAACCACGGAAACCCAGGTCTTATTTCGTTAAAGAAAAGAAAATTCTTAGATTTAGAGAACACTCCCCAAAAAGGACTCAATAGAAGATATATTAGTAATCCCAGCCCAATTCCTAGCATTGGAAGGCCAGTAACGTAAAACCACGATGGACCACCAAGGAATACAGCGCTCCCATATTTTACTTCGTGACCAATATCAGCTCCGAATATAAGAAAAGAATATATGCCAACAATAATTAAAAGTAATGCAGCTATACCTCTTGTTAGCGTAATTGAATTAAAATTCACATAATCTTCAACCGGTTCTCTTAAATCACGCATCGTTTTAAAAGTTAAAGAATTTTCCCGTATATAGTAGGGCGTTATATAATATTTCGAAGTAATTATACCCCCAAATATAATAATTAAGATGCTTACAATTAGTGAGAGATTAAAACCTTCGAGGGTTATTCCAAAATCAAATCCCGTAAATAAGAATAAAAATCCTAAAAACATTATAAAAAGTCCAATAAATAGAAAAATAAAGCGCAAGATTCGCTTTTTAGGGTGTGTTAATTTTAATTTTTCAATTTCTTCGTTATTTAAAGAACTCATTAGATGCACTTTAATTTATCAAAACTATTAATATATCTTTTGTTTTTATCTTTAATAAAATTTCAATTTTAAAAATGTAAAAATAATTGATATCAAATATTCTTAAATTTAGATTTGAATAAAAAATGGATTATAAAGACTTTCACGACGGGTTATTGTCAATATCGTTAATTCAATTTATTATGTCGCTTACTTTTTTAATAGGTTCAATTGTTTTAAAACCCTACATTGCCTTGGAACCTAAAGAAAGAGATTTCATCGTTATATTGACGGTATTAAATATGAGTTTTAGCATCTACTACATAATAGAAGCGTTAAGATTAGAAAAAGTTTTTAAACTGGAAGACAAGCACGTTTTTAAATTTGGAAAAAGGATTGGAATCGTATCTTTAGTCTATTCACCCTTATATCTTATATTTTTCTCACTTTTGTTTCTTGATTTGCACGAGTTGCAAGTAATGATAGTTTACTTAAATCTCATTATAAATACAATGTTACTTGGGGTTGTATTTAAAGAAGTTTATGACCTTCTCTTTATAACTGAAGCTGAAAGAAAGTTTGAATTAGAAAAAAACCGTAAATTATACTTAGAACCTTAACAAGATTGTTAAAATCAGAATAATAAAAAATTTTAGATAAAAATATTTTTTCTCTTGAATTACAGTTTAGCTAAATTTCCTAATGCGGTGTCGCACATCTTCATTTTGGTTGAATATTTTTCCATCAGTTCCGCAAATTTTTCCACATCAATTTCATTGTTACCTTTTAGCACTTTTAATTCGCTAATAGTTCTTACGATGCCAGCTTTTTTGTCTATCAATCGCTCTCGCTTACTATAAGGAATCTTTTGTTCCAATTTCCTTTTTTGAAACGATTTGAACCTTTTAATGTTTAAATCCTTAGGTACAAATTTGGTTAAATAAATAGTGCTCTTTGGAACGAATGGTGCTAAATTTTCGGGGATAATAATAATTGGTTCAGGATCCTGAATTCTTTTAATCTCGTCGTAATTTAAACTATCCATTTTATTTTGCTTCATTATATCCGAAACAATAGCTAAATTGCCGTCAATGTTGTTTTTTTCTTCGCTTGATAAATCTGATATATCTTGAAGCATTTCATTCCAGATTTCTTTGGATTTTTCGTAATAGAAATTTGCTTTTTGTTGTAACTTTCTAACTTTATCTTTATTAATATTTGTAATCGAAGATTCTAAAGAAGCTTGAGCTTTAAGATTGCAAGCTTTACCCATATCAAAGTGAAATTGAGCTCTAAGTTGTTGCTTTTTCTTTTCTTCGTGTTTTTTCAAATAAAATAATCTTTTTGATAATGCGCTTAATCCCGCATATAATTTTGAAGAGAAATAAATATTGTAAGAATTTTCTTCCTTTAATGCAGCAATGCTTTGTGCTAAAATTCGAGATTCCTCTGAATTCAATTCGAGATTTTCAGACGATAGAGTCTCTCCTAATTCTGTCTGATTAATTGCTGCAGCACTAAAATAGGCAGCCGTTTTATACATTTTACTGCATTCCACCATCGCTATTATCGCATCCTCCCAATCCTCCTCATCTTCAAACTTTTCTGAGATATGGGAATAGCCCCTTGCCATCACCCATAAAGTACGGGCACACTCAAACATTAAATCTCTTATCTGAATTTCCTTATTGTTGTCTAAAGGTTCTAAAAAAGATGGTGTGATGTCTAAATCCTTTAAAATTTTATTTTGGTCTTCATTTTGATAGTTAATGTTTAAAATTTTAGTGTACTCTAAAACAAGGTTTAAATCGTCTAAATTAAAATTTTCTTCTTCCTTTTCTAAAGCTTCTTCAATTTTCTTTATTTTATAATGCAGATATCTAATACGCTGCATTATTTCGTCTGTAAAAAAAGTCATATTCCACACTTATAGTTTTTTTTTTAAATTTCAGTTAATTAAAATAATTTAATCATCATTTTAAAACCATTTTAAAAATATGAAAATTAATATAAATTAAAAATGGTTAATCTAAAAAATCAAAAAATATTTATTTTTGAATTTGTGAGTGGGGGCGGATATAATCAAGTTGATATTCCTTCGTCTTTATTTAGCGAAGCATATGCGATGTTAAGAGCCACAATAGAAGATTTTTTTAAATTAGGTTTTCAAATTACTACTTTATTAGATATTAGGATTGAATTTTTATCTCAATACTTAAAAGCAGATATAACAAAACTAGTTAATAAAAACGATGATTACATCAAAATATATACAGAATGTGTAAAAAAATCTTCTTATTGCTTTATTATTGCCCCAGAATTCTCAAATATTCTTTATAATTTAACGAAAATAGCAAAAGATAATAAAAAGACCGTTTTAAGCGTAGATTTAGAAGGAATTAGGTTGGGGACTTCCAAGCTAAAAACTTATAACTTCTTCTTGGAAAATAAAGTTAACACGCCCCAAACTTATGCCATCCCATTTAAAAAAAAATTTGATTTAGAATTTGTACTTCAAAAATTTGACACGTTAGGATGTCCAATTATAATTAAACCTGAAGATGGGGTTGGCTCCGAATCAATATTTTACTTTGAAACTAAGGCGCAGATTATCCATTTTTTTGAAGATTCTAACGAAAAACTCGATATAAGTAGAAATTTTATCCTTCAAGAATACATAGATGGCGAGGACCTAAGCGTATCAATAATTAACGGCGTATCCTCTAAAAAACCAGAAGCCATGAATCAAATAATTTTAAGCATCAATGCGCAGAGCATAAAATTTAAAGACCCTGCTAACGATTCCATCTACTTAGGTGGTTTTACGCCCGTAGTTGATTACGAGTTTTTAAAAGATAGGTTAGAAAAAATATTAAAAAGCATGGATTTGTCTAGTTTTCGAGGTTATTTTGGTATAGATTTTATTAAAAAAGCAGATAATTCTATATTCTTTATTGAGATTAACCCTAGGTTGACCACCTCATACATAGGGATTAGAAATATATTAGGATATAATCCTTTAGAAGTGCTTTTTAACCGAGATAAACCTTCGCTCAATTTAAACAGATTACCTCATCAAGGTTTTTCTAAATTTAATCAACTTGAATTAAAATATTTTGGAGACAAAACATCCAACGAAATTATTAGTATAATTATCCCAAAATTAATGAGTTTGATTCCAGAAATAGTAACACCTCCAATTGCTTTAAGTAAATCAGTTATGGATCGAGACTTATTGTATTATTGTTTTATAGCAACGAAAACAAAGGATTTAGATTCTTCAGAGAAGAGAATTTCTAAAATTATTAAGATTTTTAACGATTACAATTTTAAAACGATTAAATAGAAAGTAGAAGGATAATAGAAAATCCTCCGTAGTGGATCAACAGCGAAATTATTAACGAATTTTCAATCTTTAACTTTTTATTCACACTTAAATTATATGTTAACAACCATAAAGACAATACCTGGAATAAAATTACAAGCACATTATCTAATATTCTAACTGCTGGCAAATTTAAAGAACCTGTAGAGAATAAGATAAAATGCAATACTAAGTAAATATCTAAAGGAAATAAAATAATAGGAAAAGAAATCAAAAATTTCAAGGTATTTTCTTTTTTTTTATAAATTATGCGACATATGCCTTCGATAATTAGAAAAAAGAAAACAATGTTGCCTATAAATATAATTGCAAGTATAATCTGAAGAATTAGTTCAATAAATTCGAATTCTATTATAGATTGCCCAAAAAAGAGAAATAAAGGAAATAAACCGTTCAGACCGCAAAATATTGCCCCTATTAAAGCAATCGTAATTGAAATAATTATCGTATAAATCATTTGGTTGCTTTCGTAATTAATATATTTTTTTGGAGTCAAATGCATTAATCCTTTCAAAATTGGCGAACTAAATTCTTTTTGGCTAAAATCAGGAGTAATGATTGTATTTATGTTATCCTTTAACGAATTGTAAGCATGAGTCCCCAATTCAGTTAAGTAATACTTCTTATCATCACGTTGTTCAATTAAATGAGACAGAGTGTCTAAATGGTGGTAAATAGTACCCGTACTTACCTTTAGTTCTTTTTTAAGGTATGTGAAAGAAGTAAATTTGTTCTCTCCAATAATGTTTATTATCTTTCTCCTAAGTCCGTGACCCAACGCGTAGTAAAAATTAGCCTCAGCATCGTAAGTTTTAGCGTTTTCCTTATTTGTTTCTTCTTTTTCACTAATTGCTTGATCCCCTTCTCACTTAACTTTCCTTTATTATAAGGACATTTAAAATATCGAAGAATATTAATATCGAGCCTATAATTGAAAAGTAAAAACCTATTTGGGCGGTAGGAAGATAAATGAATTCTTTTGTGACGATTTCAAAAATAAATATCAAAAAAAATCCCAACCCAACGAAATTAATTATAACCGAATTTATTCTATAATCTATTTTATAAACGATTAACCCTGTTCCCACTAAACAGATTATTCCGCTAATTAAAGGAAATAGATATAAAAAAGAATCTTCAATTGCTACACTTGTGGTCAATATATATATGGTTAATAAAGATTGTCCGGAAAACCAAGATAAAAACTGCGATATTATTAATAATATCGAGCCAGTTAATCCCAACAAACGAAAATCTAAATATTTTTTGATACTCATAATTTTTTATGTTTTATACGATTTTTATATTAAAAAAACATTCAATAATTTTTATAAACTAAAATAGTAATATTAATTTAATCTTAAAATAGAACTACAAAAAAATCTTTAATTATAGTTGAACTGAAATGTCATCTGAAAAAGAAAAAGAAATCGATTTGGACTCGATACCACTTCTCGATTATTTGAAGCAAGCGATCCCGGTCGAGGAACTGAGGGATTACTCATCTGTAAGGCGTATTGGGAGCATAGATTTTGTCAAGGGTGTAGCAATTGTTTTTATAATAATGGCGCATGCAGGAGGTGCGTGGCTTGATTCTACTTGGGTGTTTCTCTATGCATTAATGTTTACTTTTCTTGACATTCTTGGTCCATCTTTATTCGTTTTTTTATCTGCATTAAGCGTCGTATTTAGTATTCGGCGAAAAAAGGGAACTTTACCAGAAAAGGTCATAAGAAATAGAATTTTTTCTCGAGGAATAATGATTATTGTAATTGCAGTTATATTCAATATAGTTTCTATCGAGTTCACAATTCCTGGATATTCCTTTCCCGCCACACTTTGGGGTTGGAACATCCTAATGTTTATAGGCGCTTCACAGATCTTTTCTTATTATGCTTTAAAACTTAGTAAAATTTCTCGAGCTGTAATAGGAATGTTTATTATTTTTACATCTGACACGATTAGACTTTGGCTTTATCAAGGAAAAGAAGCAGGAGATGTAATAATCTCTATTTTACATTATATTGTAGTCTCACCTTCTCCTATGACTCCGTTGTTACCCTGGCTCTCAATCTGTTTTCTTTCTTCGATTTTTGGAGAATATTTATATGAAGCCATGGTTGGAGGAACGAAAAAAGATTATAAAAAGTTATTTCGAACCTTTTTATATTGGGGGATTTTCCTTGTTCTTGCTGGCATTTTTTTAGGTAGCAATGGATACATTCCTGGAGGTTTTACACCCAGTGAACTTCCAATAAATGAATATCCTTTTATAGACCTCTTAAATGTAATACGAACACAAAGTATCATCCCCGGGGTTACATATCCTGGGATGTGGGAGTTCTTAATTCGAGGACGAGCGCCTAACATGATATATAATTTAGGAGCCGCGCTTTTACTCATTGCCATTAGTTTTTATTTTATCGATATAAAAAGGAAAATGAACATTTTTATATCCATGATGAATTACTATGGAAAAGTGTCGTTGAGTCTGTTTTTGCTACATTTTATATTTATTACGCTCTTTTTACATTTTTTCAATTTGGTTGTTTTTGTATTCGTTGTTCTTAGTTATATAGGCTTCTGGGGCTTCACAATGTATGTATGGAACGAGTTCTATGGCGGCGCGGGTTCTCCGGAATGGATTATGGTCCAAGTGGGGAGAATTGGGCAGAAAACAGGAGAGACTGTTAAGAAGGAAATACGCATAATAGAAGAAGAAATTAAAGAGACAGTTCATAAAATAAAACGCGAACACGACAAAGATTCAAAAGGATAAGTCGATATAAATAATTTCTAATAAAATTTTTAATAATTTTTAATTTCTTATCTCAATTTTTCTTTTTTGTGATAAAGTTTAAATTTTCACAAGATAAGAATATTCTATAATAATTTTCAAGTAATATTTTTAATTGGTGAAAAATGTCGATTGAAAATGAATTAAGAACGGCAACTGAATCTCCTCCACTATTCAATTACTTACAAGAATTAATCCCATTAGAAGATATTAGGGATTTTGCTTCGCCAAAACGAATTGGAAGCATTGATTTTGTAAAAGGTTTCGCAATTGTTTTTATTATATTAGCGCATTCGGGTAGCGCTTGGTTAAACAATGAAAACCAATATGTTTACGGGATATTATTTTCATTAATGGATTTCCTTGGCCCATCGCTATTTGTTTTTCTATCGGCTCTAAGCGTAATTTTCAGCATAAAAAACAAGGAAAATATACTCCCTCCTAAAGTAATTCGCATGCGAATTTTCTCGAGAGGCGCGATGATTATCCTAATAGCGATGATTTATAATGTTGCATCCCTAACTTTAGATGGATTTGATGTACCATTTCCTTTAAACCTCTGGGGTTGGAACATTCTCATGTTTATAGGCGCTTCACAGATCTTTTCGTTTTACGCTTTAAAATTAACAAAGTTCTATCGTGGTATTATTGCTATTTTAATCGTAGTATTTACAAATGTGATTAGAGACCTAATTTTTGTTCCAGGATTAGAAGCGAATAATTTAATAGTAGCTGCAATTCATTTTATAGTAATCGGACCAAACCCTATGGTACCGCTCCTTCCTGGTCTTGCCATCTGTTTTATTTCTACTATATTTGGTGAATACCTCTACGAAGCTATGAATAAGGGGACTGACGACGCGTATGTTGGTTTGTTTCGCATTTTTATGGTTTGGGGGATTATTTTGATAGCTTTAGGTGTTGGTTTTGGTTCTCAATTGTACACTGTATCTTCAATACCAGGTGGACTCGAAGAATATCCTCACATGATCTTATTAGAAGTAGCAAATAAACAAATCTACTTTGTAATTCCCGGAATGCCTGAGTTTTTAATTAGGGGTAGAGGCCCAAACATGTTTTACAATTTAGGTGCGGCGCTTTTAATAATAGCAATCTGCTTTTATTTTATTGACATCAAGAAGAATTATGGTAATTTCGTTAAAATGCTAGTGTATTACGGTAAAGTCTCGTTAAGTCTATTTTTTGTGCACCAACTATTTCTTGGTTTATTTATTGGACAATTCGATGTTATTCTTTTCCTCATTATAAACATAACTTATGTCGGTTTTATGGGCTTCTTAATGTATATTTGGATGGAGTACGCAAATGGAGTCGGAAGTCCCGAATGGTTAATGGCAGCTATGGGTGGAATTGGGAAGAAGAAACGAAAAAAATAGATAAAAAAAAGCACAAAAACTCAAAAATATTTTTTCCTTATTACTTTTTTCTTTTGAAGTACTAACCAGTATTAATTTTACAATCCTATATTGATAATATTCAATATAGTAAAATTAATAAAATAAAAATATACTATATTGATAGTATTCAATATAGTAAAATTAATAAAATAAAAATAGTAAATGTTCTCCTTAGTAAGGATGAACTTTTGAACATCCTTAACCTAAGAGAAATAATCGCAACCAGTTGGTGAAATCTTTGGATAAATCGTCGGATAGATCGTCGTTTAAGTTTAAAGTTTGTTTGTTTGGGCCCGGGAATGTAGGTAAAACCTCCTTACTCATCAGATATATAAAGGATTACTTTACTTCTGATTTAAAACAAACTATTGGTTCGAATTTTTTAATAAAAGATGTTGAAATTGACCAAACAAATGTTAGACTCTTGCTATGGGATATTGGAGGCCAGGAGCAGTTTGCAAAACTACGGACGATCTATTTTAAAGGAAGTAATGCGGCATTTGGAGTATTCGATTTAACCTCTCCTCAATCCCTTTTAAAGCTCCCTGGATGGATTAGCAGTATAAAGAAAACAGTTAAAAAGTCAATACCTATACTCATTGTCGGAAATAAGAGCGATTTAGAACGCCGAATTGAGAGGGGAGAGGCTGAAGACCTGGCAAAGCGATTAAATTGCGAGTATTTAGAAACTTCTGCTAAAACGGGAGAAAATGTTGAAATAGCTTTTGAGAAATTAGCTCGAGCATGTTTAGATAACATTAACATTGGGAAATAACCCCATAAGAAATAATTCAATAACCTATCTAATTATTTAACACTTCTAACTTATTTTTATATCAAACCCTTCTAATTCTTCAACCAAATTATTCAATCCAATAAATCTTATTGAATTTATTCCCAATACGCGAGCTGATCGAACGTTATTAAAACCATCGTCAATAAATATAATTTCTTCTGGTTTACACCCGGCTATTTTTAAAGCATACTCGAAAACTTTTGGGTCCGGTTTTGTCATGTGTATTTCATGCGAGAGAATAAATTCGTCAAAAAGCTCCCAAATATTCCATTTTTGTTTCTTTAAATAAGTCCAATGACTGGAATTAATATTTGACATGCAAATTATCTTTAGATTATTTAAAGTTTTGATTTTTCTGAGTAACTCAACCATATCTAGATTGAGACCTGAAATAATACTATTAAACGCGTTATAAAACTCGGTCTGATTAAGAGCACACACTTCAAGTAATTCGCAAGCTTGTTGGTAAAACTCTTTATCTGTTATTCTACCTTGGTGATAAGTATCTGATTGACGAAAAAATTCTAACATTATTGGAGTTTTAGGTTTATTCAAAGGAGATGGAGTTATTACTTCGTTAAAGAACCTGCTAAAATCTAAATCGATAATTACATCTCCTAAATCGATAATAATACACTTTATTTTTTTAATCATACATCACCTGTGTGCAATTCATATGTTACTTTCTAAAATACACTTTGGTCGAAAACCGTCTAAATGGTTTTGGTAATTTGTGTTTAGGGAACCCTTTCGTGTCGTTGTTGAGTAATTCCAGTAGTTCGGTTAATTTTATATTGTTTATATTTTTTGAAGTGCCTTTTTTTGGGCCAATAGGTTGACCAATTAATCTTTTTCGTACCGAAATGGTTTGAGCTTCTTGCTCTTTTTTTCCGAGGATTATTGTATAAGGAATCCATTCTACTTCTGATTGTCGAATCTTTTTACCTAATTTCTCATCTCTATCATCAAAATCTACTCTGTATGATTCTCTACTGAGAATCTCTAAAACCTTTTCTGCGTATTCTTTCTGATCTTCACTAACCGTGATAATTCTTACTTGTATAGGGGATATCCACGTCTTAAATCCGGGAACCATTCTGTCCTTATCCCTAACAGCAGTTTCAATTAATCCCCATAAAATTCTTTCTAGTCCCCCCGTTGGGGAATTGTGAAGAATTACAGGATACTTCTTTGTACCATCAACATCTGTAAAATGAATGTCGTATTTCTGTCTTTTTTTCCCTTTGTTATCTACCATATATTCAAGCGAACTTTCTACGTCAATTTGGTTAGTTGAGAGCGTAGCGCTTCTGTTTTGGGCTGAGAGGACTGGTCTCTCGAACTTTAAAACAAAGTAAAAGTACCTTTCTTCCCATAATTCTAATAAGGCTGGTTGGCCTTCTTTCTTTATCAATTCTTTAATCCATTCCTTATTTTCTCTGTAAAAATCTTGAGTTGCTCTGAAAATTATGTAAGATTTTATTCCCAGGTCGTCTAAAAGATTTTTTATTAAGAAGTATTGACTTTTAAATTCTTCTACGGAGGACTTTACATCTTTGCATAATGTGTGCATATCAGGCATTACAAAACTTCTTAACCTTCTTAAACCTGTAAGTTCCCCTTTCATTTCTCGTCTAAAGGAATACTGTTCCCATTCATATACTCTTAATGGGAAATAGTGAGGTTTTAAATTCATAGAGCTTAATAAATCAAAAAGTAAGAAATCAGAAGCATATCTTAATATATACCTATCACTTCCCGATTCAACCCAATAACTCCTTGCTGGAAAACGTGCAGTTTGTGCTGTTAACTTTTTGTTTTTAGTCGTATACATAAGAGGCGTATCAATAAGAATAGCGCCGTAATCAATTATCCTATCTTCCACAAAACTCTTAATCAAGTTTTTCATGATCACTCCTTTACTATACCAACGTAGATTCCCCGCATCTGTGTTTGGATCGAAATCTACAAGCTCAAATTCTTTCATTACTTTGATATGAGCTGGTTCGATTCCGTCATCTGTTCTTTTCGTTCCTAATTCAGATTCTAAGAAAAGCTGGAAATCTTCGTCTTTAATCTCTTTTAAGGGCAATACATTCTTGTCACCATCAAATTCTAAATCTAATTCGGTTCCTTTTGGAGTAATTACTTTAAATACAGCGTTTTCTATGTGTTCTTCGGGTTGAATGTATAGCTTTACATCTCGGTACATCTCAGCTACTTCGTGGCCAATACAGTTTATTTTAAAAGATTTATACCAACCAAATGGAGAAAATTTCGCTTCTATACCTTTTTCTTTTAAGAATTCTGCTATTTTAGGACAGACATCCATAGCGTTTGATTCGTTACTGAGAAATTTGCTCAAATGCGCCCAAGGGTAAACTAATACTTGATCAACCTTATATGTGCCTCTCTCCTTTATTAATTCAAGAATCTTTCTTGGTTTCCCTTTAGTTTGGCCACTTTCAATCTTTTTATTATATTCTCTTATCTCTTCGTTTTTACGTCTAATTTTTTCGGGAAAATTAGTTATTTGAATTATTGCGTCTTCTATCACTTGAGCACCTTGTTTGGCAATCAAATCTGTATCGTATGTATCTTGATCTTCTACAGATACGTAAGCTACTAAAATTAAGCCCTCCATTTTAATTACTTCTTCGGGAAAATCTTGTGGATTGCTTGTGGCTACCTTATTTTTAATAACTTCTACATCTTTTGAATGGATTAGCAAAATTTTCATGATTATATCAAATTTTTATCCTTTTGATAATTAACTATATTTAAAATTGAAATTATAATTAAAATTAAATTTATTTATTTATAAGAATGAAGCTTAATAAGATTTTCTCAGAATTGACCGAAGTTCTGGATAAATTAGATCAAGATAGAGAAGAAATACTTAAAATGTCCAGAAAGTTAATTCGGGAATGTAGTATTGCAATAAAACATATCCATCGAAAAGAATTTAATCAATATCGCGAAAAAATTTTAAATATCAAACAGAACCATAAAGAATTATTATTATTGGTAAAAAATAATCCAGACGTTTTATCCAAGTATATAAAAACTCCAGAACAAGAATACGCAGAAGCTATCGCTTTTTATTCGATTATTTCAAAAGAGACTCTTCCATTGCCTAGTGAATTAAACATCACTCCTTTAAATTATGCTTTAGGGCTTGCTGACGTAATCGGAGAATTGCGAAGATACGCTCTAGATAATATTAGAAATTCTATAATAGACGATCTAAACTATATTTTAGAAAGTATGGATGATATCTACACGCAATTATTTTCGCTTGATTATCCCTCTGGATTAACTCACGATTTAAGGCACAAAACAGATGTAGCGAGAAGTATAATAGAGAAAACTAGAGGAGACGTTTCAATCTCCCTTCAAATGAATGATTTAAAAAGATGTATGGAAAGAAGTCTTAAATCTTCATAATTATTAATGTTTTAATTGAATATACTAAAACGAGATGAAAAAAAATCGTTAAAAAAGTACTTATTGCTGGAACTTTTGATCTGCTCCATCCAGGACATTTATACTTGATCCAAGAAGCTGCCAAAATGGGTGATGTCTATGTTATAGTATCTACAGATAAAAACGCCGAAAAATTTAAAAATTATCAAATAATTGTTCCTGAACAACAAAGGTTAGAAGTAATAAAACACATAAAAAACGTAAAAGAAGCTAGATTAGGAAGATCTGATAACGATACGCTTAAGACTGTTGAAGAGATAAACCCGGACATCATTCTCTTAGGCCCAGACCAAAAATACGATCTAGAAACACTAAAGCGAGGGTTAAAAGAAAAAGGACTGACCCACATAACAGTTAAAAGGTTAGGCACTTATTATGATAAATATAAACTACACTCTTCTAGTCTTATTAAAAAGAAAATTATAGAACAATTTAAAAAATAAACTTATTGGTGGACTATTGGCTGAAGAAGAAATTTCACAGGAAAATTATGCTAATTGGTTTGCTCTCTATCAACTTTGTCAATTAACAAAGAATAAGCGTAAGATTACTATTAACACTATTAAATTTGGTGAAATGCTAGGATTAAGTCAACAATCAGGGAGTCGGAGGATTAACGCATTAATTAAACTACATTGGATCAAAAGAAAAACTGATGGTAAATCACAAACGATATCAATAACTAAAGAAGGAACTAATGTTATGCTTACAGTTTATAAAAACTTGAAATCTCTCCTTGAGTCAATTTTGATCGTTGGCGAAGTAGTAGAAGGTATGCATGAAGGTGGATATTATGTCGCCATTCAAGGTTATTACGATCAATTTAAAGAAAAATTAGGCTTTGAACCTTATATAGGTACGTTAAATTTATTATTAACTGATACTACAAACACAATTTTACGTGAAAAACTACAAAATATCTCACCAGTTGTGATTGAGGGATTTAAAGATCAAAGTAGAGAATATGGGGCTGTTATATGTTATGATGTGTACATCTCCCGAATGGATGATAAAAATAATCGCCGAAAAGCGGCTATATTAGATATTAAAAGAACTCATCACGAAAAAAACATAATAGAGATCTTAGCGAAGCCTTATTTAAGAGATCATTTTCACCTCAAAGATGGAGATAAACTAATAATTGAATTAATTAAAAATAGATAGTAATGCGATAGAATCTATTTAAATTGTATAATGAAATTTAGTTTTAATCTCCTTTTTCGAAATTTCTTATAAGTTTCTTAATTTTAAAATATCTAAAGTAAACCGTAGCTATTACTAAGATCATAAAAAGAAATAAAAACTCGTTAACGAATCCATAAAAATTCGCGATTAACATAGTAACAAACAAATAAAATAGCCGTTCTGATCTAGCCATTAGCCCAATATCAAAATCTCCTTTGTAAAACGTTTCAGCTCTGGCCCTCAAATAACTTACCATTATCGAACTTAAAAAAGAAATGATAATTATTAATTTCATATCTAAAAAACCCCATAATAATATAGAATTCCAGCAATACAACAAAAGAGCAAAAAAAATAACAAATTCGCTCGTTCTATCCATAATCGAATCAAAAAAGCCTCCAAAAGTTGTTGCTCTATTCTTTATCCTAGCGATTGCCCCATCAACGCCATCAAAAATACCCACTAAAAAAACGAATATTGAGAAAAAAAATAAATTAAAAAAAAAAACTAGAGCAAAAAAACTAAAAATAGAAAAACAAAGCATTATGATCGTTGCTAAATTAGGATTCACACCCATTTTGCTTAAAATTTTCGCTAATAATTTAATAAAGGGTCGAAATATTCTACGAAGCCGAAATTTTGAAGCCATAGCTCTTAGACTCACTTTGTTTTTTCGCTAATTTGAATCGTTCTTCTCATAAATTTTTTTAAAACTAATAATTCCAGTATAGAACCCTATTATCGTCGCAAGTATTTGAAGGATTTCAATACAAAAGACATACCAAATTAAGACATCGTTCCTAAAATATATAAACCGACCTATAATTTCGTAATACAGCGATATATCCCACACTTTTACTATAGAGAAAGTTATAAATATTAATATTCCAGATATTAATGTTTTGGTAAATAACTGTTTTTTCTTTAAAAAAATTCCCACTAAAGTACTAACTACAAATAATGAAAAAGAAGCTATCAATAACATAGAAATAAACGAAAATTGAAATATGAAATTCTCAAAAAGTATTGAATAGTGAAGATGTGAATCTATTAATGATGTCCCAGAACTAAATATTAAGAGACCTAAGAAAGATATAGAAATAATTAATAGTAGACAACCAATGCTATTCAAATAAAAATAAATAGTAGATGCTTTTCTCAAATCATAATTTATACTTGCTACACTTCTAACATAGTATAATTCTTTTAGGTCGTCTAATTTTACTAAAATCTCGTCTGGGGTTTCATTCGATACTCTTTTAAATTCGTAAGAAGTATATTTCTCCATTAAATCGCCTAATAATGCTCGAGCATCACTCCGATTTCTAGCTGTACTTCTATTCCCCGCGTGAAACCAAATTGTTTCTTGTGACGTATCTACGACAACAACAACGTCGCTGTCATTGATCTCGTCTGCTTGATACCACTGTCCCTTTAGATATTTGTAAGGAAAAAGATTAGTAGACATTATGACCTCTTGAAATTCTTTTTATTTATATATAATACTTAATTTTAATATTTATAATCTTTTTAATCTAATAATTTTAAAGATTTTAAAACAATTATACAATTATACAATAAAAAAATTACGTGACGATAATTGAAATTACGACTAATTCTGAAGACTACTTCAAAAAAAGACAAAGAAGTGTCCATTAAATTCAATATTGCCCCCAGTAAGCATAGTGGGTTTATAAATTTTATCAATATGGCTTTAAACCAAAATAAACCAGTTATAATTACATTTGAAAAAATTAGCAAATCAGGAGAAAGACAAGAAAGCAAACTTGTTGGAACATTCAAATTTGAAGGGAAAGACGATCCTGGATTAAAACAACTCGAAGAAGAAATCGACGAAAAAGAAAAAAAAAGAAAAAAGCAACACCAGAAAAGGGTTCAAACATAATTCTTTTATTTTGTTATTATTACAGTATTTAATTTAACATCCTTTTGTTAAAATTTATTTATACTAAATTAATATCAGTTTATTCTAATAATGGAAGACACAAAAAGTCTAGAAATTCCAGGAAGAATTTGCTTGATGGGTGATAAGGTTGATCTATTGGGAAAACCTGTTATAGCTATGGCAATAAACTTAATGATGAGGTTTAATTACACAGCTAGGTCTGACGACATAATTGAATTTTATAGCCATGATACGAAGGAAAGAATTAAATTTAATTTGGGTGATTCACCTCCAAGAGATAATGATTTAGGTTATTGGAGTGTTTTGTATGAACGACTGAAAGAAAAAATTACCCATGGGTTTGTTTTAGAAGTTAAATCTGACATTCCTATCGGCGTAGGGTTATCTACGTCGGCAGCATTATCTGTAGGATTTTTACGAACAATGAGCGAAGCTTTTTCTTTTGCCCTTTCTAACAATGAAATCGCCGAACTTGCATATTTGGGAGAGAATCACGATTTAGGCATTCAATGTGGAAGAATGGATCAATATAGCATAGCTCATGGTGGTATAACTTTTATTCATACTAATGAAAATCCTGGAGTTGAACAGCTAGATATAAGTTATCTACCAATCGTTGTAGGGGATTCAATTGAAGAAAGAAAGGCTGTATTAGTATTAAATAGAATTAAAAAGCAAATCAGAAATAAAGATTCCCTAACATTAAACGCCTTTAAGATAATTGAGGATTGCGTAAATAATGGCAAACAAGCACTATTAAAAAACGATTTTAAAAAGTTTGGAACGTACATGGATATTCAGCAAGAACAAGAAATTATCCTAGAAGCATCAACAGAAAAAATTTTAAAATTATGTAAAGCAGCTAAAAATGCTGGTGCTTTTGGAGCAAAACAAATGGGTGCCGGTGGGGGCGGTTGTATGCTCGCGTTCGCTCCTGGAAAGCAAGAGGAAGTCGCTCGAGCTATCGAAAAAGCAGGCGGGCGAGCGTGGATTTTTGAAATCTTTAAATATTAGCGTTAAGATAGGCTAATGAAGCCCAGTTTGATTAGGTTTTTAGAAATATTATACACTTGTGAATATTCTAAATCCAAGCTGTTTGCAATTTGTTCAATTGATTTTTTCCCATTAATTTGATAAAAAACTTTACATGAAGTTTCGCCAGTCAAAAAATATTTTGGATTAATTTTTTTAGTGATAGTAAAACGGGGAATTTGATTGCAATAATGCGGTAAGTCAGGCGAAGGATCTAATTTACCTTTTAGTGCGTATAAATTGGATTCTTCATTAAGCTTTTCTTCTACACACTTAAATAATTCAACAATTCTTTCCTTGAACCCAGATTCACTATCTTCTAATTCTTCTTTTTTAAAGCCTTCTAATACGCATTCAAACGTCTCAAATGCATTTGTTCTTCCTCTCCAATTTAATATTTCATTGATGTTGAATTTTTGTAAAAATGTACGGGATACTTTTCTTAGGATTCTTAGCACATTTATGGCTTTAGATTTTTCGTCATAAGTAGCAATGTATAGTAAATTTGGGATGCTTGAATCTTTTAAAAAAGACAATTTTAAATCGTTATTGGATAATTTTAATTCACTTATCGTCCCTAGATCCTCAAACGAGTCCGAAAATGAATTTAACGCCGAAAAGAAACCCGATACCAATAATAATGAATCAGCTTGCGAAAAAACATTTTTACTACTAGAAAAGTTCTTAAATAATAATGGCAACCCGTCCTTGATTATTAAAAAATCGTGTATCATAAATTAAACTCGTTATTTTTTATCTAGGTCGTTATAATAACTTAAAGTAAAATCATAATTAAAACATCAATAAAAATTAATATCCAAAAAAGAAAAAAAAAAGTAATATCCTAGTATTATATTATCATACCCAAAACTAAAAAAATTGAATTTAATTAGTAATTTCTTAATAAAATGATTCGAATTAAATCTCCCGGAAGAATTTGTCTATTTGGCGAACATCAAGATTATTTGGATTATCCTATAATTTCTATGGCGATATCAAAGTATATTTATTTAGAAGCAGAAAGAATTTCTGAGCCAAAATTTTCAATAAATATGCCTAATTTAAATTCACTCGTAGAGATATCGCTAAATAATAAAGAGCTCGATTACGGTTCAAATCGAGATTATTTAATTAGTGGTTACAATCAATTTCTCAGGAAAAGAAGTAAGTTTGAAAAAGGATATAGGATTAAAATTACTGGGAATATCCCAATTAACGCAGGTGTTGCCAGTTCTTCAGCTTTAGTGATCGCTTGGTTATATTTTTTAAACATAATAAGTGATACAAGATTAGACCTCTTTCAGTTAGCAGTAGAGGGGTATAATACGGAAGTAAAGGAATTTAAAGAAGGAGGTGGCATGATGGATCACTTTAGCTCGGTTTTTGGAAGTTTAATCTTTTTAAAACCTATACTCCCAAAACCTGATTTATCTGTTTATGACCTCAACCTGAAAGGGTTTGTTTTAGGAAATTCAATGGAAAAAAAAGAGACGGTAGATGACTTGGTTAGAACAAAAAATCTAACTTTAGATGCTTTTAAGAAAATTTCTAATATAATGCCCGAATTCAATCAATTTTATACAAAATTAGAAGATATACAGCCGTATTTACCTAGTTTAAAAAAAGAGCATCAAAAAAAGATTGTAGGAAATATTATTAATAGAGACATTACTTATAAAGCAAAAGAATTGATTGATAAGCAACTTTCTTTATTAAAACAAGGAGAAAACTCGAATAATATGGTTGATTTTTATCGAAAGCTAGGATTTCTATTAAATTTACATCAAGAACAATTAAGAGATAATATACAAATTTCAACTAATAAAATTAATAAAATTATCGATAGTTGTTTAAGCTCTGGGGCTTTAGGTGGAAAGATTAACGGTTCTGGGTTCGGTGGGACGATGTTTGCTTTAATGCCTAATAATGTACAACTACTTAGGAATGTTATAGAAGATGCTGGCGGGGAAGCTTTTATTATAGACACTAGTAAAGGAGTTGAGACGTACTGAAAGCGATTGTATTATGTGCCGGTTATGGAAAACGATTGTATCCCTATACTAAAAAATACCAAAAAACAATGATACCTCTTCATGGAAAGCCTATGTTAGAATATATTTTAAATGGGCTGATATACGCTGGATTTCAAGATATTATATTAGTAGTAGGATATCGAAAAGAACAAATTATAGACTATTTTGAAAATGGTAAAAAATGGGGGGTAAATATTGAATATATCGAACAAAAAGAGTTAAATGGCACAGGAGGCGCGTTACTACTCTGTAAAGATTCAGTTTCTAAAAATAATTT
This sequence comes from Promethearchaeota archaeon, assembly GCA_018238625.1. Taxonomy (GTDB): domain Archaea; phylum Asgardarchaeota; class Lokiarchaeia; order Sigyniarchaeales; family SOKP01; genus SOKP01. The sequence goes on along the minus strand of JABCSY010000033.1, from coordinate 1,233 downwards.
TTTCCTAACGTGGGGAGATATTTTAGTACCTTATAAAGTTTATAAAAAAGTGTATGATATTCATCTAAAAGAAAAGTACGATTTTATATTAGTAGCAAATTACACTAAAGACCCTCATTTAGGAGCTGCTGTTTTTTGTGACGATAATATCTGCAAAAATATAGTTGAAAAACCGCCAAAGGGAACGTCCGGATCGAATCTAAATAATTGCGGGGTCTTTATTTTTTCTAAGGAAATTTTTGAAATTTTAAAAATCCTCAAACCCTCTGAAAGAGGCGAGATAGAAATACCAACGGCTATCTTAAAAGGCGTGAACGAGCGAAACTGGAAAGTAAGAGTAGTAAAGATGGAAAAAAATCAATTTAGAGGGGATTTTGGGGCGAAGAAAAAATACGAACAATTAAAAGATGATTCATCGTGGCTTCAGTTTTTAAAAATTTAAATAGTAGGAAAGTGAAAATTAATACATAGCAAAACAAGTGAGATGTTTTTATTACTATTTTAAAAAATGTGGTTTAAATGCGAATAAGAACGAGAAAAAATCTTTTTAAAAAAAATATCGCGATAACTTTTTTATTTTTAATTCCGCTAATTAGTTTTTCTATCTTTTTAGGTTTTGGACTTGGCATCCTAGACAATCTCGCTTCACTTACTTTAAATCTAGACCCTCCAAATACAAGTTACTTCACACCTTTAAATCAAATTGAAGGAAATCAAACTTATTTAAATCAAATGGCAGATACATACGATTATCAGTTGGAGAAATGGCACGTACCTACTAACATTAGTATTGATGTTACATTTACTAACGATACTTATAGCGAAGTTGGATCTTGGCACGGGACAGATAACGGAAATCTTCATCTAGGGTATACGCTTGCGTCGCAATGTTTACGTTATAAATACGCGTATGATAATAATGATTTAGACGAATTAAATAATGCTACTCGCATGATAAAGAAATGTGTTTCTGGATTTACAAATATGCTTGCTGCTCCCAACGGATGCAAAAAATATCCGCAAGTCAAATTAATGGTTATGGGCATTGAACCTAAAAATGCCTTTAAGTTAATTCCTCATGTTAATTACGACTGCCCTTCATGTAAAAGAAAAGGACAATTAGAGATTATTAAAGGCACAGAAATAACAATGTATTTCAATAAATTAGCTGACCAAGGATTTGATATTGGAATCGCACCATTGATAGATAATTCATTTAATAATTGTAAGTCT
>JABCSY010000108.1 GCA_018238625.1 Promethearchaeota archaeon | reverse complement strand
ACTCTAGACGAAGGTTTAAAGTTAAAAGTTAAGATCTTAAAAGAAAAAGTAAAAAATGAGCCCTCTTTCATAGCCGGGAACATTATCGATAATGCAGCTTATCAAATAAAAGAAAGATTGAAAGAATTGAAAAAAAAATTAAATTAAAAATTTTGCTTTATTTTTTGACTTTTTACGGTTCAAGAACTTCTGTTTTACTTAAAGCAGTAATCGTTTTATCTTTAGGTTCCGGTACAAAATGTAAAACAATAAATACCCCAATAAATGCTACTAAGCTAAGTAGCATACCAGTCCCTAATGCTTGAAGCGATATAAAAGGATTTGCTAATCGTTCTGCTGTAGTTGTGTAAGGGTTTAAGGTATCAGAGATCAGTCCTACGAAAAATCCACCAAAACTCGCTCCCCGAGCAATAGAAAAGATAATTGAATTTGCTGAAGCTCTCACCTCAGTATCGTACAACTCAGATGACCAAACGCCGAAAATACCGTGTAACCCAAACCCAAGAGTTATGAATATTGCTGAAGTTAAGATTATTGAATTGTTAAAAATAACTAGGGCAAATATTGCAAACATTGCACCACCAAAAATACCAAACAGATTGTCAATTAAAAACGCTTTCTTTCTTCCTATGTAATCGCTTAAAACTCCAAAGAAAAACAACCCTAACGCTGCAATCATCATTAAAAGTAACATATATATAAGCGCAGAACTTTTTGGATTAGCCGCCCCTTGAAAAGCAAAAAGATACTCGAAAAAGACCGGAGCAAGATCAACTAACGAGTGATAGGCGATTTCAGCGCACCAGAAAAGTAAAGTTAATAAAATTGTTAATTTGAGCCATTTGGAGCTAAAAATCTCTTTAACTCTAAATTTTTGCTTTTCTTCCCGTTCTTTCATCCCTTGATCGTATTCTTTCCAAACTGCTGATTCTGGTAGAGCGAACCAAAAGAGAATTATAAATGGAATGGGAAATAAAGCCGTTAAGAAGCACCATTGCCACCCAATTGGCCCAATTATTAATGTAACAATTATAGCAGCGATATATCCAACGACAAATGTTGAGTGGACCAGCCCTCCGGCCGCACCTCTCCTTTTTGACGCAAAGTGTTCAGAAATAAGAGAAAAAGCGATACCCCAGCTAACACCAAGTCCAGAAATTAACCGCAATACAGCAAAGAGTAGAAATCCATCACTAGGAACTATAGCAGTTAAGGAAGAAAAAATTGCATCCCAGGCTATAGAAATTATCAGAGCTTTCTTTCGTCCAAATCGGTCTCCTATCTCTCCAAACAAAATAGCCCCTGGAACAGTAAATACAAATTGTAACGATATAACAAGCCCAATCGCAGCATCATTTACTCCAAAGAACACCTTTAATTCCGTTGCAAGCAAACTAATTAATACTAAGGAGTAACCATCGTGCATCCAAGCGATTATCGCAGCGAGAATAATTACTAATGTAGTAAATTTTGTAACTTTTTTTACTTCACTCATTTTAACCAACTTTCTTATTATTGATTATAATTTTGAGTAGTTAACTATTATATTATTTTCTATATAAACATAATAAAAATTAGAGTTTGACTAATTTAAGTTATAAAGTAAAAAACCAGTGACAATCATATTAATAGTGCTACAATAATCATAATTACAATAATAATAGTTGAACCAATATTCCATCTCTTGATTATTCTATTTTTCCTGCATTTGATTGCAACTTCCAGCTGGGGTTCTTCGACTTGTAGAGATTGATGATCTCGATCTTGAGATAACACTTGAGCGCGATATAACATTTTATTCAACCTAGTAGCTATTTTGATGGGATCTTCTAAGTAACCGCTCGATTCTAAAAAAATGGGTTTCTTGTTCGGATATTGAAGGGCTAACATGGGATATTGCTTGACATCTAGTGAAATTCGAGTTTTATTAACAATGATTGAGTGCAGAATAACACGAAAATTCATGCCAAATTCAAGGGGATATTTTTTCTTGTAAATCCTGATGGAATATTGCAAAATAGAATAATATAAAAAGGGAGAATCAGCAAAAAGGGAAAAACGCAAATTATTATGGTTTTGGATTAAGATAGAAAACGCAAGAATATTCAACACAATGAGTATTGCAATATCAATAGCTAACCAGATAAAATTTAGAGAGGGTTGTGATATTAAAAGATACCCAAAATATCCAAAGAAAATATTAGAAATCAAGACCAAACCAAAGAGAAAGATTCGACTCCACATGCGAATTGGGAGATTCTTCTCGGAAAACTGTGGTATTGTTATTATATGTGAGATTGGAGAAACTATAGGCGGATTCAATTCTGCTTTTTTATTGGCACTCTTATCAGAAGACATATTTAATATACGCCAGATGGTGAATTTTAATTTGATTTTTATAAATTATTGATCCTCTATTAAAAATTAAGACAATTAATACTTAAATACTATAAGTAAAGAATAAGAAAAAAGTAATTTGTAAATAAAAGCTACAAATTACATTATTTTAGGTACCAGCTATTCTTTTCGGATATCGAGTTTGTGCGTTGAGATTTTCGTGGAGTAACTTGTTAACCAAGTTAATATAAAACTGTTTACTAAAAAAAAATTTGGATTATTCGCGGGAGTTTTTATCGAAAAGAGCTTTTACGTTATCCTGGCTTAGATATAGTACGATTGTCAATGGATACACAAATAGTGTCATAAATATGCACATATACATGATGATATAGCGACTAATCTTTAATTTGAAAAATAGACCAATGGTTCCTAACAAACCTAGTGCCCCAAGGGCTATGAATATAATTCCTATAACAAAGAATGCTCCTTCGCTAAAATCGATTAATTGTTGAACTATATTGGGGGCTACAATACCTAATGTTCCAATAAGAAAGAAAAATAGCGTAACAATTCCTGAAAATCCTGCTACAATTTTTAAACCAAGTTCGGGTTTTATCCGCGGTCTCTCCGGCGTAGGAGTAGGATGTTCGTTGACGTCCTTGGCGACGTAAAAAAGTAGCATTAAAGGGATGAATACAAAGATTATTGTCATAAAGCTTACTCCAACATCAAATTCTCCACCAACTACTCGCTCTCCAAAACTGAATACGATTAAAGTAGTTATGCCAATTAATGTAAAGAAAAAGATTAATATGTCCTTAAATTTTCGATCTACAATAAATACCGCCAAGAGAGAAACCGTAACCAATACAACATAGCCTATTAATTGCAATACGGGTATATCCAAGTCAACTAAAAAACCATAACGATTAATTTCAGGAAGTTTTGGCTCAAAAATAAATTCGAGAAATTTAAATTTCAAGTTGTTTCTAAAAATAGCGTCAGACGCAGTATGGATCAATCCGCCAGAGACTAAAAGCAGATAAGCATTCCTCCAAGTTACATCTCTCTTACCGTCGTCCACAAATTTGACAAAACTCTCGCTTCGTTTAACTGAAAATCGGGAGAAATAAGAATAGAATAGTGCTAGTGGTAACGCCCATATAAGATATGGGATCATATAATGAAAATCAACGGGTAAAAAACCAAACGGCTGGGCAGAGTCGGGACCGATCCAATTGGCTAGAATAAATATCGCTGCTACTTTATAATTAAATTTATCTTTGCAAAAGTATAGAATGGGTAATATTATGCCGAAGGCAATTATAAAATGTCCGATTTCTGGCAACTATTTTACCTATCTTCGTTTTATTTGATTGATTCTATTTTAGTTAAAAATTCTAATAAATTATTATTATTTTCTTGTATATTTTTGAATATAAAACTATTGTGTTTGACTAATTTAAGGTATAAAGTAAAAGGCCAGCGCCAGAGATCCCAATATGAAGATTATAAACCCAACAGCCCGCCCCATTGTTTTAGCAGATAGTTTTTGGATATATGTAGAGGCAATTATGCCGGATATAATCGAACCGATTGCTAGATAAAACGAAAGTTCGAAATTAAAAAAGAACCGTCCTTTAATTGTAATGCCAAAAATTTGATAAAAAGAGAAAGTACATAAGCCAATTATTATGCTCAGAATTAGAGCAGTACCAACTCCTTTTTTAAGAGGGTATCCGTAAAGTATAACTAACGCTAATACAAAAAATAATCCAGAACTCGCTCCAAATAATCCTGAGTTTAAACCAATAATTATTCCAAAAATTATTGCTAATATAAAAAACAATCGCGAATCGCGCGATATAAATCCTTGAATAGTATCTGTTTCAGAAGCTAACTGTTCGGCGATCTTTTTATTTAATTCAGCTAGTTCTTCCTCACTCTTTGCTTTTTTTACGGTTTTGCGTGCCATGTTCTGAACCATTTTTTTTACGGATTCGTAAGTGGGAAACCCTCGCTTGAGAAAGATAATCCCTAAAATCATTACAAATATTGGAACAAACCATCCAAAAATCCTACCTAAAGGAGTTATCATCAATATAAAAACGCCAAAAAAGGATATAAATACGGCTATAATCATCATCATGAAAATATCTACTCTAATTTTGAATTGTCTTTTCCTGAGATATCCTATTGACACAAAGGCGGCTGTAATCAAGTCATTTAGTAAATTTATGGCAATAGCTAAAAATACATCTCCAGTAAATAATAGTACAATAGGAAGCACAATTCCTAAACCCGTTTGACCTATGAAACTTATGCTGATTCCTACAAGCGCACCTATAGAAATTAAAATTACGATTTGATATAATTCCAATGCCAATATATATTCACACCTGTTATTCTTTAATTTAATAATAATTTAAATTATTATTACGTAGCAGCAACTCTCTTAGGAAACTTAGATTGTGCTTTAAGGTTTTCCTGCAATAATTTATTTACCAACTTAAATCTTTCGTCTCGGAAGTCTTTTTTATCCCATAAATTATTCAATTCATGAGGGTCGTTTTTACGGTCGTAAATATCGCCAAAATCGTCTAACCCTTCGTAAACAGTTAATTTATAATCTTCAGTAATTAAATGTCTTATCCGAGCTTCCAAAGGACCGACTTCTTCGTCGTTCTCTATTAAAACGCAATCTCTTATTTCCTTAGTTGGATTTTCTAAAACCTGAGATATATCAAAACCTTGCATATAAGGCGGGTGGTGTCGCTCTTTTACATTTAAAAGGTTAAGAATCGTTTTAGGAAGATCAATAGTACTAACTAAAGATTGAGACGCACCTGGTTTTGTTAATCCGGGTACTTTCCAAATTAAAGGGATGTGACAAGGTCCTACAAAAGGACACGGTCCTTTGAATAGTAGCCCGTGATCACCCATTAAATCGCCGTGGTCGCTGGTAAAAATTACCATTGTATTTTTTGAATACCCCAACTTTTCTAAAGACGCTAGTATTTTACCTACGCTATAATCTACATACCCAATAGCTGCATAAGTTAAAGCAGTAATCTTGCGAACCTCTTCTTCCGTTGATTCTCGTAAGAACGCTTTTTTAAACGGCGGATTTTTCAAATGGTATCCTAAATATTTATGGCGATATAAATTCTTTGCATCTTGAAAACTTGCGGGGAGTTCTATATCTTCTGGTTTATACATGTCTCGAAATCTCTTAGGTGGATATAGAGGGTAGTGTGGGTCTGGAAAAGAACAATGCAAATAAAACGGTTTATCTCCATAATCACCCTTGGCATATCTTTCGAGGAAAGCAATTGTTCTTTCTTGTACATAGGTAGTATTGTATAAATCTTCTGGTATTTCGTCGCAATATAAACTAAAAAGATTGTCGTAATTCTGAACTCTTTTTTTCATTTCCTCTGCAATTTTAGGGGCTCTTTCTTCCAACCATTCGGTATAATGACCAGCGCACACAGTACCATTCCCAGAAATTACTTCCACTTCGTCGTAGCCATAATATGGGAGAGGAAAATTCTTTCCCACTGGATCTTTTTTACCTTTATCTACCGCCCAACTAAACAAACTCTCAGCGGACTTAGCTTTTTGCTTAAAGGGACCTAGCCAAAATTGATGGTGTATTTTTCCAATAGCCGCAGTATGCCACCCTCTTTTTTGAAGCGTTTTTGTAATGGTAGGAGTATCTTCGGGTAAATTTATTCCGTTGCTTCTAACGCCATGCACATTTGGATATAGCCCCGTGAGTAAAGTTGCGCGATTAGGCATGCAAATTGGATTAGTACAATAATAATTAGTGAATCTCACGCCTTCGCTTGCAAATCTATCGAGATTTGGAGTCTTTAGAATAGGGTTTCCAGCACATCCTAAATGATCAGCTCTTTGGGCATCAGTTATTATAAATAATACATTCATTTTTTCGCTCATAATAATCAGACAGAAGAATTTTTCGGTTAAAATTAAGTTTTAACTATAATTTAGATTTCGATGTTTAGAAATTTGAACTACTCACCCCTAAAGAAGTGAGATTCGTAGGTTAAAAGCTTTTAAACTTATAACACTAATGGGGGGTTCAAGCTCCCTCTATCCCCTATCCACGTGGACTCAGGGACTCCTTTTTCTCTATATATTCATTTCCTTCCATTCTTTTTATCCATCCCGCAAATCACTTCGCAGTAGCAAGTCGTAATACTTCGATATTAATTTCGAATAGGCGTGCTTTTTATTTACGAGGACACCAAATCAACCTCAGTTTTTTCGATCACGTATCACGGTTAATGCATAATTAATAGTTGTTGTTCATGTTATTTAAAGGAAGGGGGGGGTTCAATATTTAACGATGTAAAATTCATCACCGACCTAAAGGACGGTGTTTTCTTTTGCGATAGTGATGAAGTTAGTTAATTTCTATAAAAAAGAAGAAAAGAAATTTTGATTTAAATTATTGGTTGAAAAACTTTCTTATCTATTAAAGAGAATATTGTTTCGACGTCTTTTGAATTAAAGCCTTTTTCTTGCATTAGTTGAGTAGTATAACAATACTTTGACTTGTTTTTTTTCATTGAAACCATAGCTCTACCTATCATTGCCTTCTCAGTAGTAGAAATTTTAGTTTTACCAGTTCCTACAACTTTTAGTGGGTACAAAAAGGAAGTTCCAAAGTGTTTCTTGATTAATTCTTCCATATTTTTGAATGGTTGTAAGTTTCCTTTAAATTCCTTAAGATATGTCCCATATTTTTCTTCTATTTCGTAAGATAAAGCCTTTATTGAATCAAAAAATTGATTGGAAGGAAGGTCTTTCATTATAAAGATTATTCTAAAGTTTTTAAAATCTGACATTATAATTTTAGAATTTTTATATTCGAGTTTAATAGTTTGAGAGTGTTCTTCAGAACCAGTAATATCTAAACCGAAGCTCCTTATTGCTTCTAAAAACCCTGAAATTAACGTTGTATTCAATTTTTTGTCTATGAACATTTGATCGTATATATTTAAAGAAGATTTCTTCTCTGTAATAAGCAAATAGTTCAAATTCAAAATATCCATGCATCTATTGTAAACGGTTTCTTTCCGAGCAGCGCTCTTTCTCCTGTTTTTTTTAATTAGCACGTAAGACGATGCTGATATCGCAGAAGTTAAACCAACGACTATTATGACCGAAACGACTAAAGACCAATTTATTGGAGGAGGAGGTAAAGTGATTACAAATATCTGAGTTGTAACTCCCGCGTCGGTACCGTTGAACCAATAGATGTAGGCTTTATAGTCTCCGTCTATAGCACTTGATGGGATAATGTAAGTAAACGAATTTGATTCTGAAGATAGAGTTTTATTACTCGTGTAAATTTTATCGTGAAATGGGTCGTTTAAGTTAAAAGTATAATTTCCACTCAACCAGGGCTCTGAAATAAAGAATTTTAATTCTTGACCTGTTAAAAATTCTGTTCTAATGACATCAAGACCAAAATCAATTTTTGACGAACAAGCGGTTATTTCCCATAAATCACCTTCTGAAATTAGATTAGTAGGAATGAAGATATCGTTTTCAGTATAATTAATATCAACTAAACCAGTGATATTAATATCGTTCCTTAACACATTAACATCAAACCAATTTTGAGGAAAGTTAAATTTCACGGTATAGTTAGAAAAATCGGGGTTGATAGTAGGAATTACACTCCAGTGGTTACCATGGGTTTCTGATATATGAAGTGTTCCTGGAGAAGCTAAGTAGTTTTCTAATTCAACGATGTAACTCACATTAAACACTAATTCAACAGATTGATTATGATAAACTTGTAAAATTAAATTAGTTTGATTTAGTGGTAGGTTAATATTAGATATTTCCACTTTTCCGCTTCCAGGTAAATCATTAGTTATATTATAGAGATTACCATCGACGTCTATAGTCATATTAATATCTTCCGGATTATATGATTGTTCAGTTCTTTGTATTAATTTATATAAATAAGGAGAATTTTGAACTCCATCAAGCCATTGCGAAATATATTCAGAAGAATGTAAATTAGGATTCGTAGGATCAATATCATTGTAAGCCCAATAATAATGAGTAGAGGGACTTATAATGTTAGAGCCATTTAGTACTAAAGAATAATTACCCGCAGAGAGAGAGATGGAATTTGAAAAATTCTGTAAATACCATCCTGAATCAGAAGAAACATTAAAATTAACTGACCTATAAATAGTAGAATTGGGTTTATTATTTTCATTATCATATCCCCTTAATTGAACATCAATCAATTCAGTAGTTTCAGAAGTTTTGTAACCATACATGTATACGCCATGAATTATTGTTGCTTCTGTGAGAATAATTTGCATTCCGAGACCAAACCTCTTTGATGCAGGATTTTTTTTAAAGATCTCACTATAATACCCATATTGTTGGTCTTCAATTGTTTTTACTTCTCGCCCTAAATCAATATCAGTGAAATTCAATTGAATGTCAGTAAGACTCCAAGAAGAGGAGGGTATCTCAATATCAATTGAACTTACATTTTCATTAGTGCCATTTGTTTCACCAAACTCAAGCATTGAAAAATTAATTGGAATAGTTAAAGAATCTCCGTTACTTTGAGCGTTAGCGTTATTTAGGCGTAAATTCAATCCCAGTAAAAAAACTAGCAATGTCATGCTAATTATGATTAAAACTTTTGTTTTCCTCAACTTTGATCCCTTATTATTTTTGATTCTAAATTATAATTTTTTTTCTTTATCTTTTAGAAGATAATAGTATCTCCTAAAAAATTTAAGCTAAGATTTTTAAGTTCGTTATAAAAGAACAAAAAATTCCCTAAGTCTTTTTATATGTAATATAAAACCATCTATTTATATATTTGAGGTATAATTATATCCACTTATTCGTGAAACAAAAAAGACATTAAAAAACATATCAAAAACAATTTATGTAAAAGGAGATATTATTTTAATACGAAGACTGTTATTTTTCAATTGAGCAATATAAACTTTCAATTATCATGGCAAAAAAGTCGTTAAAAAAACCAGAATTACTCGCTCCAGCGCAAGATTGGGCTTCCTTAAGAAATATTGCTGGATTAGCTGATGCCGTTTATTTTGGCGTTAAGAAATATAATATGAGAGCTAAAGCGAAAAATTTCGAAAGAGGCGAACTTAAAGAGATAGTGAAGTTCTGTCACCATCAAAAACCACCCTTGAAAGCATATTTAGCGACAAACATCTTAATCTACGATTCTGAATTGCAAGATTTAGAGAGATTAATATTAGAAGCAAAGAAAGCGGGTATAGACGCTATAATTGCTCACGATTTAGCTGTAATAAAGTTTGCTAAACGCGAAAAACTAAGATTTCACGTCTCAACCCAAGCAAACGTATCTAACGTTGAATCTGCTAAATTTTTCGAAAATTTAGGCGCTGAGAGAATTATTTTAGCCAGAGAGCTATCTCTTAAACAAATAAAGCTTATTAAACATCATTTAACTAAGGCGCAAATTGAATGTTTTGTTCACGGCTCGATGTGCACTTCGATTTCAGGTCGATGCTATCTATCAGCTACAATTTGTGATTCTGAAGAGTTTTCGGCAAACAGAGGTAATTGCGTTCAGCCGTGTAGAAGGGAGTGGCGTGTAATTGACGATGCAAATAACGAATTCATATACGATGGGCAAATGTTCTTGAACGCAAAAGACCTCTGTATGATTGAATACATTCCAGAATTAATTGAAGCGAATATTAACGTTTTCAAAATTGAAGGTAGAATGAAAGATCCACTATATATAGAAACGGTAACTAAGTGCTACCGAGAAGCAATAGACAGCTATTTTGAAAATACTTTCTCAAAAGAAAAGGTTCGCGATTTTTTAGAAAGGTTAGCTAAAGTCTATAATCGCGGGTTTCACACAGGATTTTATTTTCACAGACCAACAATTGAAGATGTTGAATTAGAAAGCAGAGGAAATGTATCCCCATATAAAAAACACTATCTTGGAAAGATATTATCGTTTAACGAGAATAGTATGACTGCAAATGTATTAATTGAAATCAAAGAATTTAATCTAGAACTAGGAAACGAAATTATAATCGCGGGCGAGAACACTTATCATCATCAAAAAATTAAGCATATGGTCTTTAAGGGCGAAAAAATTAAAAATATTTATAAAAAAAGATTTGACAGCCCATTTAAAGTAAACATGCGCTTAAGTAAGAGAGTTAGGAAAGATGATAAAATTTATATCATTTATCGGATATAAATCAAATGTTTTAAATTAAGAATCAATACTAAATAACATATTTTAGCGGAGATTTTTTATGGAATTTGAAGAAAAAAGGAAAAATTTAGTGGAAAGCCTTAAAAAGCGAAATATATTGACCGAACCAAAGGTAATTAAGGCAATGTTAAAAGTCCCCCGTCATAAATTTTTAGCTGAAGGTGCTATATCTTCGGCTTATATAGATTCTCCACTTTCCATAGGTATGTCTCAAACTATTAGCGCTCCACACATGAACGCAATGATGTGTGAATTGCTAAAACTAAAAGAGGGAGATAAAGTTCTAGAGATTGGAACGGGTTCAGGATATCACGCCGCTTTGTGTGCTGAGATCATTGCTCCGAATAATTCACAAAATCCGGGACACGTATATACAATAGAACGGCACTTAGAATTAGCTGATAGCGCTAAAACTAGATTAAAATATGCGGGTTACGGTGATTCTGTTACAGTCATAAATGGAGATGGAACCTTAGGATACCCCCAAGAAGCTCCTTACGATAAAATTTTAGTAACTGCATCATCTCCCAAAAAAGTACCGCCACCTTTAAAAGAACAATTAAAAGATGGAGGGATTCTCTGCATTCCTGCCGGTTCTAAAGAATGGGGTCAGGATCTCTATGTAATTTCTAAAAAAGGAAAAGATTTTAACTACGAGAAGATTACTGGAGTTAGGTTTGTTCCATTAATTGGTAAATATGGATTTGATTAATTTTCTGATTCTTTTCTTTTTTCGTTAACTTGGTTTCGAAGATATTTCATAAATATTTCATCCCTTTTTAGATCTTCCTCACTGAGTGTTAATCCAAAAGCAGGTTTAAATATCCAAATTAAAACAACTGGAATAATAACATAGAGGAAGAAGTGAAAAAAAAATAATACATAAATCAATAAATCAAGATTTATATAGTCCTCTATACCAAGAGGAATAATAAAGGTCAATTGAAAACTAATCGTATCGTTTACAGGAACCCCTCCCGTTTTAAGAGACATTTCAATCGTTCCATAACAAGTAAAATTATTATGTTTCAAGAGATTGAGAAAGAATCTATACACGGAATAATTGCTACTTGGAGTGCCAAATTGGATTGATTCTGCATTTACAGGGGCATTATCGTTGAAATAATAAATTATAATCGATGAAATTCCATAATTAACAACATCTCCAGTTGAGATCGTTTCAATGAAAGTATTAATAACATATCGTTCATCAACTAAACGCTCAAAATTAAGATGCAGATTAATACCTGCAGTACCATCGCTATAAGAGTTAAAATAATTATCGTCTGTATCGAAATAGCCTATACCAAAGACACGTCTAAAGTCAAACATAATTGGCGTGAGTATCATTAACATTAGCATGGAGATAATCAAACTGATCGTATAATACCTATTTCTTCTTTTTATAGAATTTATATTCACTCATAACACCAAATTATAATACAAGTCTAAATCACCTAAGTATCTTAATAAACTTTATCAAAAACATGTTAGCAACAATTTACAAAGCGAAAGATAAAATTAAACTTTTTCCAGTTTAATCCTTGTTTACTTATAGTTTTTAGAAGTAAGAATACTAAAGAGAACACTCCCAAGAAGACCCTTTTTTTAATCTCTTTTCCATCAGTTTTTTACGGATATTTTTAACAAATTCATTATTATCAATCTCTTTCTTTAAAGATCCATTTGAATAGGTATAACTATTTTTTTTCCCATTTTTATAATATCCCATAAAATTCAGAACCAGAGTAAAGATTAGGAATTATATTTGATATTAGGGTATTAACATATTTAAAGCTTACATTTTCATAAGTTATTATACAGATCTGTGGATAGATAAAGAAAAATCTTAATTTATGTTAATAATAATTTTATATTCAAAAATCTTCTTAAGTTTAAATCGAGGTATAACGTTTATCCCTTGGTATATCTTTTTATAACCCTCGTCAGTGAACGCGTATGCAATTATGGGAAACTTATATATTTTTATGGAATCTTTATATGATTTTAATTGACTAGATAATAAATATTCAACATTCAAATTATAAGATACATCACAAGCTTTAAAATGGTAACCAGAGTATTCAAATGGTTTTAATAATTCATTTTTTTGACCTTCCAAAAAGATGACTTGATTGCTTTCCCATTGAAATTTATTGGGATCGCCATTGAAAAAGAAAGGAAGGTCTATGCCTAAATATAATTTTTCTAGTATCCTTATTAATACCTCTTCTTTTCCAGAAATTTTTTGGAAATTACCTTTTATTGTAATAACAATCTGATTTTCTTCAACTACTATTTTCTTAATAAGAGTACAAGGATAAAGCTCCTCTGATTCTGGATCTTTTACCGTTCCAAAGTGTTCTAATACTAATTTAGCGGATTTCCCGTCTTTTTCATTTCTGATAACTTTAAACTCTCCGTCAATAAACGATCCGAATTCGTAGTATTGGTTTGTTTCAAGTTGTTTAAGCGATACATCGTTTTGAAAAAATCTCGTTCGCAGCATGCTTTTCTTGTAACGATCAACTATTACCTCGTCTTTATCTATTTCGTCGTCATCGTGATACGCTTCAGGCCACCTAGTTAATGTATTTAAAAGATTGTAAGATTTTGGTTTATAGTCTAATTCAAATATAGTCCCTCCATCCGAGGGGTTTAT
>JABCSY010000032.1 GCA_018238625.1 Promethearchaeota archaeon | reverse complement strand
AAGTTTATCTGTTTCTTCTATAATCTTCGCGAGATCAGGCGTACCTGCTCGCTTCACGTCGCCGCATTCCTTTGTCAAACAGTTTTTCATAGTACCTCTGACTAAAAGACATAGATTACATAGTCTGACGGTGGCTCCTTTATTTAATATTTCCCTAAACCCTTCTTCGATGTTAAAGATACCCTCAATTTTCTTCTGCTTATCTAAGACGGCATTCACGGCGTCCATATAGCAAAAGATGCGTACATCAATTCCTTTGTCTAACGCCGCGTTGGATATCTTAACAACCGTTTCAGCAGCTTGCGTTTGGTAAGGTCCATCAAAAAAAAGAATTCCTAATCGAGCCATTTTTTTTCGTCAACTCCTTTCCTTAATCGCTATCTCTCATGAAGAGAAGATAAGCCATTATCCAAGAACCAAACATTATACAGGCTCCCGTAATAATACTATGTAATGAAAGCTGTGGAACACCGCCTAAGATATTGGTAATGTTACATCCCATTGCTGTTACAGCGCCAAAACCCATTAAAATTCCGCCGATCAATTGTTTTAATAATGTCAATCCATCTTTAGGAACTCTAATTTTAAATTCGCCGCTAATAATAGCGCCAAGGAAAGCTCCAAGGATAATACCAACAATTATAAAACCTGCCCATGCGACAGGATCTGCTGTAGTAAGCCATAAGCTTAGATCCATCCACCCTCCAGTAATTCCTAGCACTCCGTTAGCAACTACATAAGCTGCAGTTCCGATTATACCAATAACGATTCCAGTAACCCACCAAGGATAAGCTTTTTTAAAGATTGATTCAACTGCGTTGTCAAATTTTATTAAAGGCTCGCCTTCTTTTCTATTTTTAAGCGCTGGTAATCCCCAGAAATAAAATGTCAATGCAGCACCGACAATACCTAAGATAAGCATAAAAATCGGTGTGAGTTCTCCAAATTCTCCAAAAAGCGTAAGTTTTGTTCCAATTACTGTAGTTTGCAAAAATTTCATAGCATCATTTAAAACGCCGAATTTAGTCATTAAAGCTCCGAGTGTTAATCCAAAACCAGCTACGACAGAACCCATCATACCTTCTCCTACTCGATATGTGGTTCCGCTAGCACATCCCGCTGCAAGAACCATTCCAATACCAAATACTAGACCTCCGACAACCGCACCCCATATTTTTAAAGGTTTTGGATCTAAAGCAATTACTCCAGCCATAGCAAATATAGCGAAACCGATCATCAGAGTTATCAAGGCGATAACTACTGCTTTTGCCAGTTTAAATTCTTTCAATAGGATTATGTCTCTGAAGGCAGAGTTCATACAGAATCTTCCACGTTGCAACACGAAACCAAATAGGGCTCCAACTATAAGCCCACCTATTAAAGCATACATAAATTCCATTTATTTTTTCACCTTATTTTATTTGAATCAGGATTCTCCACGCCGAAGTACCTGTTTTTTCGTTAGAAAGAACTTTGTGGCCTAAAGATTCCATTGTCTCAGGAATCCTCTCAGCTGAGAGAGGATAATCGACAAGAATCTCGAGAACTTCTCCTGAATTCATTTTCTTAACTTTTCTTTTACTTTTTACGTCTGGATATGGGCAAACCTCGCCCGAAACATCCAAAGTTTCTGTAATGTCAACCATTTTTTTTTACCTAGTTGTTTTGTTTTTTTTTATGTGAATAAAGATTCATTAAAGAATCATTCGATTAAAAATCGATAATTTAAATTATATTATACTCAATTTAAATTTAATTAATCATTATTCAGAAAAAGAAAAGTTTTATATTTGAGTTTTTCTCAAAGGAAAAGTCAATTTTTCTTTGACTTATTCTCCTTTTTTAAAAGAAATGATCAAATTCCTTCATAATATTATCAAACTATAAAAAGGAAAGATCAATTATTGCTAAAAATCATTATTCTCTGTAAAAGTAAGTTTATTCGATAATACCGAGTATTCAAAATGAAGAAATATAGCTTTTCTGAAAGGAAAAGTTAATTTCTTTTAGTTTATTCTCCTTTTTTTTAAAATATATTATCAAATTCCTTAATGCTAATAACAAATTTGTAAAAAAACGATCAAATAATATTCAATAAGAATGAGTATTCAAAATAAATCTCTGCGCTAATTAACCCAAACTAAAAATATTCGATATTGAATGATCATTCTAAATCTACCATAAAACTATAACAAAATTTTTACTCTAAAGCTAAGAAAAACAGAACTTTTTTTATTAATTCGTGATTAAATAATCACAACTAATATTTTATAAATCAAAAATCATAAATAAAAACTATAAATGATAAAAAATGGCAGTTAAAGTAGCATTTATGCAAAGTAGCGACTGTTGGGGTTGCCACCAATCTCTGTTGAACGCACATTTGGGATTGTTGAAAATACTTCCAGCACTCGATATCGTTTATTGGCCAGCTGTCGTTGATTTCAAGCACGATTCGTTAAAGGCACGACCAGACGGAGACATTCTCGTAGGTTTTGTTGAAGGCAGTATGAGAACCAATGCAGACATAGAAAACGCTAAGTTAATGAGAGCAAAATGTCAACTCATTATTGCTTTCGGCTCGTGCGCGTGTTATGGAAACGTTCATGGATTAGCCAATCAATGGGACATCCAAGAAGCAATCGCTAGGAAGTTTACAGAAGCAGAATCCATTACTAACGAGAATCCTAAGGAACCAAAAGAACATATGCCTGGTTTTGCCAGTAAAATAGTTCCTCTTGACGAAATTATTAAGGTTGATGTTTTTATGGGGGGTTGCCCTCCTAAACCTGAAGCTATATTTTCGGCAGTTGAATTCTTACTTGGACAAAAACCACAACCTATGAGTGAAACAGCATTCTGCAACGATTGCTCTTTAAACAACGAGAATTGTCTTTTAGAGAAAGGTACATTGTGTTTTGGCCCCATTACGAGTACTGGGTGTACTTTAAAATGTACTGACGACGGAAACCCATGCGTTGGATGCTTAGGTCCTGCAAAATCAGTCTCTCCGAGAGTAAGTAAACTAGCACAGATGACAGAGAACCTCGAACAAATCAGTTCAGGCGATAAAAAGAATTTGTACGAGTTTTTAACGCTTTTCCTTAACTTACCACTAATGGCGGGTTTTGACCTTGCTGGAGATATATTACAGCAAGTAAAAAAAACAGGAGAAGCTCAAACTTCGTTAGCTAATCTCCCAAATGAAACTGGAAACATCGCAACAAAGGTTATGGCATTTTTGAAAAATCATAGAGATTTTACAGAGATTTCTACTGTGTGCGATACTTGTCCACGAGAAATTGGGAGTAAGTCTCAAATGACAAAAGTAAAGCGTGATTACGAAGGACTTCCTAACATGGAGGATTGCTTAATCGAGCAAGGATATCTCTGCGCGGGGCCTATAACAAAAGCGGGATGTGGTGGATTGTGCCTTAAAGTCAATACGCCTTGTTCTGGTTGTTACGGACAAACGGCTTGGAACGTTGACCAAATTGAACGATATGTCGATGTAGTAACGAAAGGTTATAACGTAGCTTTATCAAAAGAGGAACTGCTTGTCCAGATAAAAGATAAGCTAGGCTTCGCTGAGAAGTTTACGTTAGCGACTAATAAAAATTATAGATAGGTGGAAAAAAAAATGGTAAAAGAAATAATAGTTGAACCAGTCACACGTTTAGAAGGGCATGGAGGATTAAGAATTGTTATTGGAGACGATGGTAAGGTAAAAGAAGCCCAATTTAATATCACTTCGACGAGATTTTTTGAGAAATTCTGCGAGGGCAGATATTGTGAGCATGTACCAAGGATTACTCCACGGATTTGCGGAATCTGTCCTATTCCTCATCACTTAGCTCCAACTAAAGCGGTTGAAGACGCTTGGGGGGTTGAAATTCCAACGCCAGCATATAAACTTAGACAATTGTTAATGAATGCGAAGCAGTATTCATCGCACATGTTGCACTTTTACGCGTTAGCGGCACCTGATTTCCTCTTAGGGCCTTTTGCAGACCCTGCGTTAAGGAATGTCGTTCATGTGATTAATAAGATGCCCGATGTGGGAGCGATGGCGTTAAAGATGATGGATTTCGGCCAAAAATTATGCGCTGAAATCGGTGGGAAGTCAGTTCACCCCGTTTCCGCGATTGTGGGTGGAATGAAGAAACCGATGGACGAAACCGCGAGGGATAAATTCTTAAAAATGGTTCCTGAGCAAGTTGATTTCATGCTAAAGACCGTTGATATTGCGCTAAAGGTTGTAACTGATTATTGGGATGTCGTTGCTAATGTAGGTGTTGTGCCAACTTATTATCTTGGTATGACGAAAAACGGAGTACACGACATTTACGATGGCGATCTAAGAATAGTCACCCCCGATGGTAAAAGGATTGATTATGATGTTCACGATTATCTGGATGTTATAGGAGAACACATTCCTGATCATTCTTACGCTACACACACGTATTATAAACCAGCGGGTTATCCTGATGGCATTTATAGAGCTAATACTCTAGCAATGACGAATTGCGCTGATAAAATGGCAACACCATTAGCTGATGGGGCTTTAAAGGAAATGAAAGCCAAAATTGGCGATGTTTCGCATCACACGTTTGCCTATCATTGGGCGCGAATTATTGAAGCAGTAGAATCAATTGAATTAATCGCACAATATCTTGAAGACCCTGACATAGTGAATCCCGATTGCAAGACGTTAGATGTCGAACCGCGAGAAGGTAACGGTGTTGGCGTTGTTGAAGCTCCCAGAGGTATATTGTTGTATAATATCTGGTCTGACGATCAAGGAATATGCAAGAAGTTAAATCTTCTAGTTGCAACGAACCACAATATCGCTGGAATCGAGAAGACTTTAATGCACGTTGCTAAACAAGTGTTCGAAGATAAAGCCTTGGAAGGATTAAAATTACCAGACCCTTGGATTAAATAAAATAAAAAAAAGGAAACTGTGAAAAAAAAATGAGCGAAGAAATTCCGGAAGGAGTAGTAAATTTCCTAGAAATGATAGTCCGTTGTTTTGACTGCTGACTATCGTGTGCCGCCCACATTACTGTAGTAAAAGAGGACGGCGAAGAGATCTACTCTCGCAAGTTGAATGTTGGCTTAGGATGAATGTCCAATAAAAAAAAATAGATTGGATATAACTGCCCCCTGTGCGGGGTAAAAGCCAATAAATGTTTTAAATAAAAACGAACGAAAAAATGGAAAAAAGTGAAAAAAATGACAATAGATTTTGAATTTAGAAAACAAGTTATGGATTATCATATCGGGTCTGATTTGATTAAATATTGCTACCAATGTAGTCGTTGTTCAGACAACTGTCCAATTACTAACGTAACAACAGACTTCTATACGACTACAGGGTACAATCCAAGGAGTAATATACTAAATGCCTTATTAGGGTACAAAGATGCGATATTTGACGCCGACCCCTTAGCAATTTGGGGTTGTACAGTGTGCGATACATGCGATGAGGTCTGCCCACAGAACATCGAATTAACTGAGATCTTTACCTTATTAAAGAACCAGAGCGTAGCGGATGGAAATGCGCCTGAATTTATTTATTCACAAGCGAGAGCAATTTTTGAGGGTGGAAAAGCGATCCCAATCTCACATACGGGGAAGGGTCCTATAGGTCGTAGACGAGAACAGTTAGGTCTACCCCCTGTTGCGGATCCAGATGTTTATGAATTCCAAACTTTATTAAAAAACCTTGGAGTAGATAAAAAGCTAAAATAGGAGGAATGATAAAAAAATGACAGAATATAAAATGTTTGAGGGTTGTTACATCGGAAAACGTATTCCTTTCCTAGAAGCGGCATCCAGAAAAGTTTTTGATAAAGTTGGAATTGAAACGTCGCAAGCACCTTTCTCGTGTTGCCCTGACCCTACGGGCATGAAATCGTTTGATAACGACGCTTGGTTAGCGATTGGCGCTCGGAACTTATGTTTAGCCGAAGCTGAAGGAAAAGACATAATTTCTCTTTGTAATGGTTGCACAAATACGCTTAGAGGGGTCCAGCATCAATTAAAGCACGACTCTTGGAAAATGGGTAAGGTTAATAAAGAGCTCGCTAAGATCGGGAAACAATATAACGGCACAATAGACATTAAGCATTTTGTTGATGTGTTGAGCGATAATTTAGACAAGGTCAAAGGAGCGATAACTAAACCACTTAACGGTCTTAAAGTTGCAGTCCATCCAGGATGCCATTATATGCGACCCGCCGAGTGGATGGAGTCAGACGATCCCATGAGACCAACTACGCTAAAGAAGCTCGTAGAAGCAAGCGGAGCAACGGTTGTAGATTACGGAGAGGAAATTTTATGCTGCGGGAGTGCTGTAACTAACGCCTACGAGGAACACGGCTTTGCTAACTTAAAGATTAAGATGGACGCCATCAAAAAATCTGGCGCAGACGTGATTGCTGTAAATTGCCCCGCGTGTTATCAGCAATTCGACACGAGACAACGAGATTTAGGTAAGAAATACGAGACCGAATACGCTATTCCCGTGATGTATATCACAGAGCTTTACGCTTTAGCGATGGGCTTCACTCCAGACGAGATCGGCATGAAGTTTCACCGAATTCGATTGAAATCTACGTTAGAAAAACTTGGTTTATAACTAACCAAATTTATAACTTTATTTTTTTATATTTTTTTTTCAATATATTTTAATTTTAAACCTACTTGTAAATCAGATTATTCTTTTTTTTTTAATGTTAAACTTTTTAGAGTCAATCATAGGTTTGAATCGCAAATGTTAAAAATATTGGAGTTAATTATTTATGTGCAGCATATTTCTTCGAGTGAAGAAGTATAAATTAGGTATAAAATATATATAAATCATCTTAATGAGATATATTAGGAGTTGAGATTAAATGATTTCGTTCGATAAAGAGAGGTCCCCGCCTTGGTTTTTTCAATTCATCGAGAATTATTCGCATATAATGTTAGATTTGCGATTCGACACGGATAGCGTATCTGTAGAAAGGCTAAATTTTTCGTTAGATTTAGAATTTCAAGGATTTGAAGGTTTAATTTTTTACATTTACAAACCAAGCTTAAATAAAATCGAGTTCGACATTCTCGACCATAGGACGGTGTTCAATAGCATAATAAAGAATTTGCATATTGATGTTAAAGATTATACCTCTTCAGATTCGCTAGATTTTATTCTTATCCCTTTTGGGCACTTCAAAGAAGATCATAAGTTTATTCCAGTTATACACAGCGGAAATATAGAATCAAATTATCAAGTTTTTACTTGGGCTCCTTCGCTGCTTTTTAAAAACATTAAATCGATAATTAAAATCGCAAATACTTACGACGAAATAGTGCCATTAGCGTATTTAGATCGGTACTACTATCGATTCGATAGCTCGTTTAAAGGAAACAAAACGGAATTTCTTTTCAGTCTTATTAACATCCTCGTTAGTCTTGAAGATATGCCCGATATAGAACCTTTAGTCTCTAAGATAAAAGAGTTAATCACAAAAACTAACGAGCTTTTATTTGAATTGTGCCAGAGATCAATTCCCTTAGAAATGATTAACCTTCTCAAAGAATTAGAGCGGTTAAAATTCAACGTTGACAATCTTTCAAAAGAAGAAATCTTTAATTGGCTCGACGACCTGTTAACTTTTTACGCTGATAAGATCTAAACGACTTTGTTATTTTTATGGACGACTACCACATCGTAACCTTGAAGATTTAAAGATATAATAATGAAAAAAAGTAAAATTTACTTATCTCATTTTTTAATTTTTTTGAGAACGAGAAGAACTAATGTTACTAAGAAGAAAATCGCTCCAACAATCAAAAAACCAAATTTAATCGTCGCAGATAGAGACGCAATTAAAGGTACAAACGATGCAAACGCGGGTTCGTTGAGCATGACGAGTAAATTTATGTTTTCTACAATGTCAAAAATTCCGGCTATAAATGGCGTTAAGCTCATGTAAAGGCCGATATTTAAGATTCTTTCGTCCAATTTTCTTGAAACGAATAAAATTAATGCGAAAAGAGGAACTGAGTAACCAATGATATAAAGAAAGTCCCAGTACACTCCCGCCGCTTGCGATGCCATTACTTCATCTCCCCATACGCCGAATATTATTAGTATTTGCTCTTTAGTCCAAGCAAATTCAAAATCTAAGATACCATATCCATATACTGAAAACAACGGTTCAAAAACCAGTATATTAATTGTAAGAAGAATGACAATTCCTAAAGCTGCTAGAATTAATAGAATTAAATCGCTAGGATATTTCTTTAATTTTTCTAAAAACATATTATTTCACGTTTTAAAACCAAGTTTAACTAACGAAAGTGATGATAGTAAATTAAATTTAAGTTTATTATATAATTCATTAATTATTTTTAGGTTCAAATATTAGAAAAATTAGATATATTTATTTTAAAATCGTATAATTATGTGTCTCGCTATCCCTGGGAAAATTATTCAGCTTAACGTCGAAAAGCGTTCCGCTTTGGTAGACTTTGACGGAATACAGCAAACCGTTATAACTGCTTTAATATTAAACCCGGAAGTTGGAAAGTATGTAATCGTGCACGCAGGGTACGCCATCGAACAAATAAACGAAAAAGACGCTCTTGAAGCCATTGAGCAGTGGAAAGCGATTGCCAACGATCAGAACCTTAGCTTATCCGATATTATGTAATTTTTTCTTTATTATTGAAAAAAACTTAATTAAAACTATTTCTTCTTTTTCTTAGAAGTGGCTGTTGCTAAGTATCCCGCGTTTGAGAATAAAGCTATACCAACAAACAATAAAATTACTATATCAAGAACTATATTGGAATTTCCAAACATATTAAAAAGAAGCGCAATTATCAAGCAGAGCATTCCTAAGGCCAGTAGATTTTCCTTTTTCTTAACCATCTTGATTTCATTCCTCCTTTCGTTAATTAATTTTAATTTTTTTTGGATTTCTCCAATCCATCAGAAAAACTACATATTAAATTAGTTTTCTATATAGTATATATAGAGTTCTAAAAAATGATAAATAATAGGATAAAGAATAGAAGATAGTCGAGATTCTGTGCTACAAATCAAATAACTCAATTTTGAGCTGCTTTAATTTGCTAAATAATTTTTTAATAGCACCAATAGCCTTTGAATCTGGATTAAAATCCAAAGGGGAGGTTCCATTCAGATCAGCTTTTCCAATTTCGGAGTCGAAAGGAATTGAGTGATATAATGGAACTTTCCAATCTTTAATACGATTGTTGATAATACTTAATTGAGATTCGTCAATCACTTTGTTTACAATAAGGTAGATGTTAATTACGCCTAATTTTCTGGATAAATTAATTATCTTATAACAAAGGTCTAAAGATTTCTGAGAAGGTTCAGCTACTACTAGCATGACGTCAATTCCTTTAGCAGTACCGCGACCTAAATGTTCTAAACCCGCTTCGAAATCAACGACTACTACTTCATCTCTTTTTACAAGCAAGTTATATAGTAAAGTCCTGATTAAAGCGTTTTCGGGGCATAAGCAGCCCGAGGCGGGCTCTACAATTCCTCCTAATACTAACAAATGTAAATTGTTTGGACCAGAAGCTTTAAATTTATCAGGAATATCGGAGACGTTTGGAGTTATGTTATAAACGCCTGGACCAGCGCCCTTAACAACCGTACGTTCCTCAATCATTTTTCTCATTTCTGAAATCGGGACTATTTTTGATTTGACCGCTTCGCTAATTCCTAAAGTATAACTTAAATTCATCGCTGAATCGTTGTCAATGGCCAAAACTTTAAACCCATCTATAGCAAAAAGTCGGGCTAAAGTCCCAGCGATTAAAGTCTTACCTACGCCGCCTTTACCGGCTACAGCGATCTTAATTTTAAATCTACCTTTTTATTAATTATTTGGTTTGTTTTAATAATTGTTTTAATTGTTGTTTTAATAATTTTTAGGTTAAGTTTAGTAATAATCTGTAGAGGATTGATTATCTTAAATAAAAAAATTGACAAATAATTTATGGTTTATTAGCTAAGGAGGATTTAAAAATTCTTACCCATGCTTTGCATTCTTTTTGATATTTTCATCATTTCTTTAAAGATCTTCTCGTTATCTTTCGGGTTTTTACAAACTATTAGTTTTTCATTTAGATCTTTTATTTTTATTGTTAAATCTGTAAACTCCTTAGGTGGTTTTAGTTGGTAATGATGAACTATTTCGCCGTTATCTTTAACTTCGATGTAGACCCATCTATTATCTTTTTGGGACCAGTTCCACCTGTTACGCGTTAATTCTCTTGCCATTCTATTCCATTTTTCACAATTTTTCTAAAATAAATTAGCATAGATAGTAATCAAATATCTACTAGCTAAAACCTTGTTATTGATTATTATGTTATACAAAGATATATTTATTGTTTTTTAAAAAAAATATTAACGAGTTATTAAGAAACAACGAAAAAATTAAAATTGAAAGTTTTTAAAAGAAATAGCTTTAGCAACTTGATTTCGAGAGCATTTCTATAGCGGCTTCCCGAACGTCAATATCATTATCTTTTTGTAGCTCTTTCAACATGTCTACCTTTTCAATATTCTCAAAATTCTGTAAAGCTTTAATGAGGTATAACTTTACGATCCAATCGTCGTCTTTTACTAGTCCTTTGAATGCGTCAAAAACTTTGGGTCCTTTTATGAAGCTTAATACTTTTATTGCGTACGTCCTTAAATCTCTATTACCCCTACTTAAATCATCGACAAGCTGGGTAACAATCATGTCCTTAGAATCGTTAGCCAGTTGTTTGTACATTTTAAAGAAAAGAGTAGGTGGAAAGTTTTCAAAAACAATCTGATCGTGCGTTATAATGGGTTTTGTACTATCAAATACCTGATCTTCACGAACTTTTAATTCTACTATCAAATCGCTTAGCTGTTTGTTAGCGTTTTCGATCTTTTGGAATTTAGCGTTTAGATTTTCTAATTCTTCGTCTCTTTCTGAAATTTCCGTAATAAACTCTTCAATTTTTAGTTTTAAGCTTTCTATAATGGATATATTCGTATTTATAATGTTTTTTAACTCGGTATTTTCTACTTCTAACTGTAATAAACCACCCTTTACTTCTTCTGAATCATCGCCGATTTCAACCTCTTCTGGAGAAGCTTGTTCGTGAAATTTTACGGTTTCTTCGATTTTCTGTTGTAAATAATTAACTTTTTCGTGATATTGATCGGTGTCAAACGTTAACTGGTCGATAATTTTGTTTGCTTCGTCTAATTCGTGGATGTATTGAGATTTAGCTGCGTCATTCTCTTGTAAATTCGTTTTAAGCCTTTCTGTTTCTTGCTTTAACGATTCAATTTGGACGCGACTAATCCCGTTTTCTTCGGTTAATTGAAAAATCAGTTTTTTCGCATTTATTAAATCTTGATTTTCTTCTCCAATATCTTCTTCTTTAAATACGTGTTTTTCTTGCAATTCTTTTATTTTGTTGTTCAAATTCTCGATTTCAAGGCGATTCGTCTCGTTTTCTTCAGTCAATTGCACAATAACTTTGTTTGCGTAAATCAATTCTTCATTTTCTTCTTGAAATGTTTGAGCGTTTTCAAATTCGTTCGATATGTCTGCAATTGTCTGCTGTAGGATTTCTATATCTTTATCCTTTTTGATAATATCTTGTCTTTGGTTCGTAATTAAATCTTTTAACACGATTATATCTTCTGGGATATTGTTTTCTTTGAATTCAGAAAGGTTAGTTTTCTGATTTTGAATAATTATTTTTTGCTCATCTATAGTGAAGTTCAATCGCTGGACTTCTTCAGTTAGACGACTTATAACGATTTCTAAATCGGAGTGAGCTTTATTTGTGTAATCAACTGAATTTATTAAATCTTTTATATCTTTACTCATTTTAATAGCGTATTATTGTTCTAATTTGAATTATTAATAAAGGTTTTGGCTAATAAATCTTTCCTTAATTTGATTTAAGGTTATTGATCTAAGTACAAAGTAAAATAAAAAAATAAAATAGACTAAATTATAATTTTATAAAATTTCTATCTTTTGAATTTTGTCTTCCTTCTGAATGGAATCAACAATTTTCTGATCTTCAGAACCTATTATTGCTCCAAATATGGTATGTTTATTATTTAAGTGTGGCGTAGGGACGTGAGTTATGAAAAATTGGGATCCGTTTGTGCCTGGTCCCGCATTTGCCATTGCTAAGATACCTGGTTTACCAAAAGTTTTTCCCGATTGAAACTCGTCAGAAAAAGGGTAAGAAACGTCTTTTCCTTTGAATGGAAAGGAATTTATTCCCTTTTGTTTCGGTCCGTGCATTCCAGTACCCGTGGGGCAACCCCCTTGTATCATAAAGTCTGGGATAACGCGATGAAATTTCAATCCGTTGTAATAACCTCGCTTAGCTAAGTATAAAAAGCTCGCAACGGTGAGGGGAGCGTCCTCGTCAAACATCGAAAGATTTATAGTTCCTTTCGTGGTAATTATTTTTATTTTAGTCATATTATATGTTTTAGTGCGTTATTACTAAAAATATTTATTAAAAAATACTTTAGAAACCTTATAAAAGTTATAAAATACTTATGTAATTAAACTTAAAATCATTTAGCATCAATGCAAAAATGAACGATACTTCCGATATTTCTTATTTTTTCAACCCTAAAAGCATTGCAGTTATAGGAGCCAGTGCTACGCCCGGTAAAGTAGGTTATAACGTTTTAAAAAATATCATTGAATCAAAATATTCTGGAAAAATTTTTCCTATTAATCCAAAAACTAAAGAAATATTGGGATATAAAGCCTATAAGAGCGTTTTAGACGTACCAGAGGATATTGACATAGCATTATTTGTTATTCCTGGTAAGTTTGTTAATTCCATCGCAGAAGAATGTGGAAAGAAAGGAATAAAGGGTTTAGTTGTTATCACCGCCGGTTTTAAAGAGATCGGGGGCGAAGGAATAACTCGTGAACAAGAGCTAATTGAAGTTGCAAATAAGTATGGCATGAGAATTATTGGACCAAATTGTTTAGGATTTATTGGGACTTCTTACAACGGTTCTTTTGCAGCTAATACTCCCAAAAAGGGACGCATCGCCATGATTTCTCAATCTGGTGCCTTTCTAACGTCGTTTATGGATTTCTCAATGGACCAAGCTTTTGGTTTTTCTTGCAATATAAGTTTAGGAAATAAAGCAGATATGGACGAAATTGATTTTATTGAATACTTAGCGAACGATGATGATACGTCTGTAATTCTTTGTTATTTAGAAAGCATAGAAAAAGGAGAAAAATTCCTAAGAGTCGTATCTAAAGCAGCAAGGAAAAAACCAATTGTTATATTGAAGGCTGGAGTTAGTGAGGCTGGAGCTAGGGCTGCTTCAAGTCATACTGGGGCGTTAGCAGGTTCTGACATCGCATACGATTTAGCTTTTCACAAATGTGGTGTTTTAAGAGCAAAAACAATAGCTGACCTTTTTGATTACGGAGAAATCTTTTTATTTCAACCAATTCCTAATAAAAACTCCTTTGCGATCATAACTAACGCGGGTGGTCCAGGAATAATAGCTACTGACGCATTTGAACGCGAAGAGCTAAAATTTGCCCAATTTACCGAACCCATATTGCATATGTTACGAGAGAATTTACCTGCAGAAGCAGCAATATTTAACCCTATAGATATAATTGGAGACGCTACTCCAGATAGATATAAATTTACTATAAAAACCGTTTTTGGGCTAAATAACGATAACAGCCATGAAGCAGTAAAAGAAGAGGACGTTACAACATATGGCGCTCTTATTATAATGAGCCCACAAGCGCAAACGCACCCTTACGATGTAGCTGAATTAGTGCATGAAATATCGTCAAAACACTTACAGAATAAGCCAATTGTTTGTTCCCTTATAGGCGGCGTTTCCATGGTCGAGGCAACCAAATATTTGAAGCAACATCATATTCCTTGCTATCCTTTCCCAGAGAGAGCTGCTCAATCTCTTAAAGCATTAGTCAAATATAACCATTTTTTAAATAAATCTGCTCTTGAAGATATAGAAATTCCAAAATTTGATGTTCAAAAAGAAAAAGTTAAAGAGATATTTAATAGCGTAAGAAACGACGAGAGAACGGTTCTTTTAAGCCACGAGACAAGCGAGGTTTTTGAATGTTACGGTATTAAATCTCCAAGAACAAGATTAGCAAGAACACCCAGAGAAGCAATGGCATATCAAGAAGTAATCGGAAATTCTGTAATGAAAATCGTAAGCCCACAAATAATACATAAAACGGATGTTGGAGGGATTATTTTAGACATCGGTACTCCAGAGAAAGCTTTTGAAGCGTTTATTCAAATAGTTGATAACGCAAAAAAGTTTGGTCCACAAAATGTCAAAATTTACGGCGTAGAAATACAAGAAATGGTAAATATTAAACAGGAAAAGAAAGTTAACGAGTTAATTATTGGCATGTCGCGAGATGCCCAATTTGGACCGTTGTTAATGATTGGATCTGGTGGCATTTATGCTAATTTTCTTAAAGACGTTTCCTTTGCTTTATCTTACAAGTTTACAAGAGATAACGCAGCAGAAATGCTTCAAAAAACAAGAATCTTTAGTCTCTTACACGGAGTACGCGGTGAAAGCGCGTCAGACATCGAATCAATAATTGACGTTTTATTACGCCTTTCACAATTAGTTAACGACTTCCCGGAAATAATGGAATTAGACATCAACCCCCTATTAAGTTTTATTAAAGGTTATTCAGCGGTAGACATTAAAATAACAATATCACGAGAATGAAATATCTAAAAATATAAAAAATTAACAATATAATAAAATTTGAAAAGAAAAAAGGAATCAAAGATGGTAAAATCAATATATTTATGCTCATTGCGAGAACATGTTGGAAAAAGCCTTTTAACGATTGGAATCATGTCAAAGTTACAAGAAGACGGTAAAAAAGTAGCGTATTTTAAACCAATCGGCATTCCAAAAGGAGCTTTTTCAGATAAAGCTGATCGAGACGTTGGTTTTATTCAAAATACAATTTTTAAAACTACCTTACCGTACGATATCATTAGTCCTGTATCAATTCCAGATTGTTATTATGTCGATTTAATCGATGCGACTAAAAAAGAAGACAATCTCCAAATAATTAAAAACGCGCATGTCGAGTTGAGTAAATCATACGATTACGTCATTATCGAAGGAGCGCCAAGTATCAAAAAATACATCCGAGTTGGGTTGGACGATATTACAGTTGCCCAAGCTCTAGGAATCAACGAATTAGTTTTTATTCAAACAGAATCGTCTGATAAATGCATTGATAATTTGTTTTTTGCGAAGAAGTATTTTGAATTTAGAAATATAAAGATAAAAGGAGTCATATTTAACAAGATTGACTACGATTATAAAGCGCGGATTGAAGAACTAGAGGAAAATCATATTAAACGCTATGATATTCCTATAATTGGTCTTATTGAAAAGAGTTTAGAGTTGCTGTCCCCACGGGTTTCAGAGTTAATGGAAGCTATTGGCGGTGAACTTATAAATCATTCGGCAATCGAAGGGTTAAATTCTATCGTAGAGACATATCTTATAGTTGCAATGAACGTCCAAGCTGCCTTAAAATACTTGCATTCAGTAAAAAGAGTGGTAGTAATCACGGGAGGAGATCGTCCAGATATTGCTTTAGCAGCCATTGAAGAAAATGTTTTGGCGTTGATATTGACAGGCTTTATACATCCAGACGCTAAAGTAATATACGCGGCAAACGAGAAAAAGATACCCATTATTCTAAGTCCCTCTGACACCTACACAACAATAAGGAACATGGAACGCGTAAGACCCGGAATTCAAGAGGAAGAAATCAAACTTGTCTTGAAACTCGTAAAAGAACATTTAGATTGGGATATTTTGTTAAAATAAAAATATTTCATATATAATATTTTCTAATTTTCCTTTCTGCTTTTTGAACGAAATTCAATATCCACTATAAGATCTGGAAGGTCATATTTTTTCAATTTATTTCTAATAGCTTCAAAACCGGAACACTGACCCCATTTAAATTGAAACTCACATTTTTTACATGTTTTGTATAACCCATATGCGTGATAAGTGTTTAAAAAAGTAATGATAGTACTAAAAACTAAAATAAAGATTATAAAATTTGTAGAATCCGAAAAATCAAGAGAAAAAATCCCCCAATATATCAAAGCTGAACCAAATCCTATAAATATTTTTTGAATAATTTTTATAACTTTAATTTTCGTTGCTCCTGTTAAGCTCAGAAAAAAGGTTAACATAAACAAAATACCAAAAATTATTAGATAATTTGAAGGAATTGATTCGGTTAGTTTAAAAACTCCAAGAATTATTATCGATATGAACGAAGTAGGATATCCAATAAAACACCCTATGCAAAATTCGTATTTGCCAAGTTTAATTGCGTGTCCCTTGAATCTCTCGCATTCTGGGTGGTGACTAAGAAAAAATGAACCAAAGCTCTTAAGGACTAAGAAAGTTTCTGATAGCTTGCTCCTTTTTTTCTCTTTACCTTTCATAATATCGATAAATAGATTTAATCTTTAGTTATTAATCACAAAAGATGTATGATACATCCTATAAAGATGTCTTAGTTCAAATAAAAAAATAACTATCATCAAATTTTGCGTAAAGAAGCAAGATTAAATCGCTAACCTCAAATAAATGTAAAATTACTAAAAACAATTATTACTTACTAAAATTGTTGAATATTAGTCAAATGAAAACTTAAAAATCACAGAAAAGTGATATAAATGACTTTTTTCTTTACAGATGATTTGTGCTTTTGTGGCATATCAACATAATTTATCAAAAAGAATTAACGATTTTGATAATGCAATTTCCGTTTTCGTTCCTTTATCTTTCCGAAATAATTCCCATAACGATCAGAAATGTACGAAAAAAGTCATGATTTAAATACTAAAAATCATATTTCTATCATAGAAACATAAAAAAAAATAGCTTTGATGAAAAATGTTTGTAAAAGTAAATGAAAGAAATATTGACGATGTATTTGATGAGGAATACAAAAAAATAAAAGAATCTTTAACAGGCTTAAAAGAGATCTTTAAAATTAATCTTTTAGAGAATAATATATATTACCAATGCGCTACCGATAATCTTGAATCCATACATGAAACTGTAATTAGTCTATTAAAGCATATGTACTCGCCTCGAGAAGTGAGAATGAGGTTGCGAGAGATCGAATATGACGAGCTTGAAGCCCAAGAAAGCTACATCTAACAATATTCCTTTTTTAATCGTTTATTAAAAATATTTGCGTGCTTTTCGTCAAAACTGTTACTTATTATTACCAAATTTTTATATTAAGAAAATTAGTTTGTATTTTATTATTTACAAATTGATTCCGAAATCAGAATTCTGAACCACAAGAAGGGCAAAACTTCGCTTCAGCAGGTAATTTCCCACCACAATTAGGACAAAAATTAGGTTTCGTTATCGTATCCACAGTTTTTATCTTAGAAGTAGCTGGTGCTTTACTGTAATATTCTTCTTTCAGTTTTAATATCTCTCTATCTAATTCAGAGCCCTTTTTTCTCGATTTTGAAAAAAATGCAGTTAGTACCCATAAAATTATCATTATTGGTACAAAGAAAACTATTGAAAAAATTGTAATTATAATCGAATAAACATAACTATAACTCCCATAAGGAAATAAATGTGGCCTGAAAATGAGATATAATAACAATCCGCATGTGACCAATATAGCTAAAACTAAAGAAACTTTGTATGTCCAATCACTTTTTGTTTCTATTAAGTTTTCTTCTGTTTTTTTTGTTTTATTTAGAATAAAACTAACTCTAAATTTGCTACCTGAAATGTAAGAACCAAACAGAACAAGAACATCTAATGAATTAAGTAATGGCTTTTTTCCTGCTGAAAAACAATATTGCATGTTACCTTGATTGTTTTCTAGCATGAAGACTAAATTACCCGATTCAGATTTAACGAATTGTTTGACTCTTCCTTCTAATATTTCTGCGCGAACTGACATGCTGATTTCTTCTTAATAATAATAATAATAATAATTTGTTGAATATCGAATATTTTTAAGCAATACTTATTTTAAAACTTTTATTTTTTCCTTTGTCGGAATCCGTGCTCCTATAATTTATCCCTAATTGGTTTCCACGCGGGACTATTATCCCAATCGCCTTCATATTCACAATTGAAGCACTCCTTTTTTATATGATTTGATCTGATATATCCATTGATAAAACTAAAATTTTGAAGATTATTTTTAATTTTCTAAATAAATAGATGTTTAATGAATATTAAAATAATGAATCTAGAATTCTGAACCACAACTAGGGCAAAATTTAGCTTCAACAGGTAATTTCCCACCACAATTAGGACAAAAATTAGGTTTCGTTAACGAACTTGTTGTAGTAGTAGACGGTGCTTTACTGTAATACTCTTGATACTCTTTTTTCAGTTTTAATATCTCTCTCTCTGAATCAGAGCCCTTTTTTCTCGATTTTGAAAAAAATGCAACTAATATCCATAAAATTATCATTGTTGGTCCTAATAAAAGTATGAGAAAAATTCGAGTTATTAATGTAAAAGTATAACTGTACCCATAAGGATCAACTGGGGGGGACAAAAAGAAACTGAAAATGAAATAAAATACAAATACGCATGTAACCAATATAGCTAAAATCAAAGTACCATTGTATATCCAATCACTTTTTGTTTCTACTAAGTTAACTTCCGTATTCTTTGTTTTATTTAGAATAAAACTAACTCTAAATTTGCTAGCTGAAAGATAAGAGCCAATCAGGACAAGTTGGTCCGATGAATTAAGTAATGGCTTTTTTCCTGCTGAAAAACAATAATGAACATTACCTGAATTATCTTCGAGCATGAAAGCTAAATTACCCGATTCAGATTTAACAATTTGTTTTACTCTTCCATTTAATATTTCTGCGCGAACTGACATGATAATTTCTTCCCAAAAATAGTATTAACTTTTAATTGAATATCCAATATTTTTAAGTAATAGCTATTTTAAAACTTTTATTTTTTCCTTTTTCTGAATCCGTGCTCGTATAATTTATCTCTAATTGGTTTCCACGCGGGACAATTATCCCAATCGCCTTCATAATCGCAATTTAAACACTCTTTTTTTATATGATTTGATCTGATATATGCAATGACCCCTATAAGAAAATTAATTTCTAACAAAACAAGAATTTTAAGTATTATTGGAAGGGGTATGAAAATTACTGAAACGACATGAAATCCTAATCCTATACCGTTAGAAGCTTTTGAGAAAATTTTTAAAAACTTATATTTTGTTAAGCCTACAATATTCAGGATAATTGGAGCAAAAAAAGCAAAAGATATTAGATACAACAACACTAAATTGTAGGTATTTAATTCGACGAATAATAAAGTAAGAATAATTGTTATTAATATGAAAGGATAAAGCGTAAAACAACCAATACAAAACCTATATTTTCCTATATGGTAAACATGGTTAGAAAAATGGTCGCAATTTGGGTGATGCGATAGTAGTATAGGTTTGAAATCAGAAACAAGTAAGCTAAAACGAGAAATCTTTTTCCTAATTTTTTTAAAAAATTTTACCATGATTGAAGGAGAAACCTCAAATTTTGATATTTAAAATAATTTTAAGTGTTTTTGTTTATAAAAAAATAAAAAAAATAGTTGATTTTAAGATAAATATTTCTAAATATTTCTAAATTAATCTCTAACAACCAAATAGATAATACATCCAAGACAGCCAGTTACTAAAACGATAAGTAACCATACAGCTGCATTCATGTCTCTCTTTTTGGCATCTTTATATACCCAAATTGCTAAAGCTAAACTGATAATTAACGCGACTACGAGTACAACAACGTAAATAATCAATAGCCCCCCAAGCATTCCAGTTGGGTCGTAAGTCATAAATAGCATTTATTTTTTCCTCATTTAATTTTTTTTGTTTGTGTTAAACAAATTTTTTAAATTTGTTGTAATTAACATATTCGCCCTTTTATTTAAAGATATACATTTTCCCCGAAATAACCCATTCCTTTAATTATATTTCGATATATATATTTCATCTGAACAAAAATTTAACGTAAGTTTTATTAACAATAAAGTAACACGACAAAATTATTCTAAAATCTTAAAGTTTTTAATCAGTAATAGTTATATTAATAAAAATATTAGTCTATTAATATGATTACACGCTTCTTAAACCGAAATCGAATAGCCTTACTTTCTTTTTTAGCATTATTTTTAATTTCAAATGTAACCTTATATTCCATTTTTATCGATTCAAACATGATGCCAGCGTATCTAGATGTGGATAGAAAATCCAACGGGAACACTATAATTTGTTCTTTTAGTTTTCAAGAGATTTTAAATTATCAAAACAGAATGGCAAATCACATTCCTGTGGAACCTAATAGCACCGACCACAAAATTTTCGAAGTAGATCGAAACGGTAATAAAGTATGGGAAATGATTGGTTTTGCCCAACCTCATGAGATAGTCGAATTAGCTAACGGGCATTTGTTAATAGCTGATACGGGCTACGATAGGGTAATAGAAGTAGACTATCCAAATAAAAACATTGTATGGGAGTGGAAGCCAGAACTTATTAATTGGACTAAAGTTAATTCAAATTGGGGTTCAGGGCATTATTATGACCAACCTCTCGTTTTTGACTGGGCTCATTTAAATGACGTTGATTTTAAACAGCGTGGTACGTGGAACGCTTGTTTAATTTCAATGCGAAATTTTGATATGATCGTTGAAGTAAATTATACCGCAGAAAAAAATGGACCATCAAATAATCCTGATAATATAGTTTGGTACTATGGGGATTATGGCAATCATTCTTTGTTATATAGACAACACAATCCCGATTATTTAAGCAACGGAAATATAATTATCTCAGATTCAGAAAATAATAGAATAATTGAGGTTAATTACACTACTAAAAAAGTGGAATGGGTTTACCAAGGAGGTTTAGATTGGCCAAGGGATGCAGATGAGATGCCAGATGGTAATCTTTTAATAACAGATTCGTTAAATAGTAGAGTTATTAAGATCAATAAAGAATCTAAAGAAATAGTGTGGGAATACAAAGGAGATTTAATAAATCCTTACGAAGCAGATTTGCTAGAAAATGGAAATGTATTGGTAGGTAACGGGATAGGGGGCGTTGTTTACGAAATTAACCCGAACGGCGTAATTGTTTGGAGATATGGGCTGTCATACTTAAAAAGCGTCGTGTATCTTAATTGTATTATTTCAATATTAATGGGGGCAGTATTCTTGTTTTTTACTTATATCAAGATCAGAACAAAAAATAAAGCACGTAATAAAAATATTGAGAATTATGTTATTGTCGGAATTTTAATTAGCTTTATTACAATTTCAATAATAATCCTACTTACATATACTTCAATTACAATATTAGTTTTCAGAATATTGTTTAGCAATCGATAATTATTGCTTTGCTTCCAAAAAATTAAAACAAAATTTAATTATAGAGCTGTAATTAAAATTTAATATGAATCTAAGTAAGACTACTTATTTTCAAATCAGTTCCCATTTAATTTTATTATTGTTTCAGCTTTTATTTTGGAATTTCATTATTGATGATGCGTTTATTACGTTTAGATACGCTAAAAATCTCTACTTTCATCAACAAATGGTTTTCAACATAGGTGAGATTCCCGTAGAAGGTTATTCCAATTTCTTATGGGTTTTATTGATGACAGTAAGCTTTCCTTTAAATATAGACCCAATAGTTTTTTCCAAACTTTCTGGAATGATTTTTTGTCATTTGAGCGTCTTTATTCTTTACAAATTAGCTTTTTTACTTAATAAATCTGAGAAATTTAGCAATTTTATTATCGTTTTTTACGTATTAACTCCTAACATTGCTCTCTGGTCGGTCGGAGGGTTAGAAACCTCGTTGTTCTCCTTTCTATTATTAATCTCTGTATACTTTTTTATTATTGATATAAGTAAACGGAAAAATAATCCAATCAAAATTTCTCCCCTCTTTTTCGTTCTGCTAAGCCTAACTCGCCACGAAGGGTTAATAGTTTTTGGCCTAACTTGGCTTTTTTTTACGTGCCTACTATTTAAAAATAAGAAGGTCTCCAAGCTACAAAAATTATGTCAATTACTTTATTTTACTGGTCTTTTTGCGATTATTTACGCTCCGTATTTCTTTTGGAGAGTTTCTTACTATAACAATATTTTACCTCATACTTTTTCGGCCAAACAAGGTGTTTTTAGTCTCGGTTTGTTCTTAGGGCGTTTAGGTTTTTATATCCCTTTAATCCTATTATTTGTACCGGTTTTTCTCTTAATTGGTGGCAATTTTCTTAAAAACTCAAAACTTCGGTTTAAAAACGAGGAAAAATTGTATTTAGCATTGTTAATTCTAATTTTATCTATTCTATTATTGTTAATAACAAGTTGGATGCCCGGATTTCGATTTACTGTCCCTATAATACCTTTAATTTATCTTCTATTACCAAAATCGCTTAATTTTTTAACAATTTTAGGTAGAAATTATAGAAATGATATTGAGTTATGGAAGAACATTAAGAAAATTACAATTTTGGTGATTTGCATATCAAATGTTTTACTGGTATTTACTTTTTATCCATTCGTTAATGCGTATGGAACTGGGTTAAGAGATTGCAACATTACGTTAGGAAAATGGATTAACGAGAATACATCAGAAAACGCTTCTCTTGCTGTGTGGGATGTGGGCGCATTACCTTTTTATTCCAACATACGCACTATAGACATTTACCCATATAGTTTACAAGATTTGCACGTCTATAATAACCCCACGGATGCCGATTACATATTAGAACAAAATATTACATTTCTTATTTTAAACGACGAATATTTTGACTATATTAAAGCAGATAGTCGTTTTCTAAGTAATTATCGCTTAATATTCTACGCTCAAGTGTACTATGCCGATATTCTCTATATATTTGATTACATTTATCAAGTTTATTTGTTCAACGATTATTACATCCCCGAATCTGCAATTAACGCACTTATTAATTCTTCTCATAGATTTTATATATAAATGATTGTTAATTTTCTAAAATATGAGAATTTTTGTAGTTATTTTTGATACTTTAAGAAAAGATCACACAGGGCAGACCTATGGGAACGATTGGATAAAAACACCTTCGGTGGACTCATTTGCGAAAGATTGCATTGTATTTGATAAGGCATATCCTGAATCGCTAGCGACCATTCCTGTTCGTAGAGCTATACATACCGGCATAAGAACTTTTCCATTTAACCATAAGAGACCAGAATTACGCACAGACGATATCGTTCATTTAAACGGATGGGACCCTATACCGCCACATCACAGGCATTTATCCGAATATTTAAAGAGCGAGGCTTTTTTAACATCTTTTATCACAAGTACTTATCATCAGTTTAAACCAAACATGAATTTTCATTTAGGATATGACCAATGGAATTGGATAAGAGGTCATGAAGACGACAAATATAGAGTTAGAATGAGGAACGGTAAAGCTGAAATGAAACAATTACTTAAATTGCATATCGTAAAAAAAAACGCCGTAATAAAATTACTGCAAAAAAGAGTATTGAAAGCGCATTTCTCTAACGTTAAAGAGCGTAAGTCAGAAGAGGATTATTTCCCAGCTAAAACATTTAAAAAGGCAATTGAATTCGTTAAAGACACTTTAGATTTAAAAAAGGTTTTTTGTCTTATTGATGAGTTCGACCCTCACGAACCTTGGGACCCTCCACAAAAATATCTTGATTTGTATGTAGAAAAAGGTTATACAGGGATAAAAATGATAACCCCTGCTTATATGGAAAGCGTTGATTATCTAACCGATGAAGAGTTAAAATTCATGAGGGCTAGTTACGCGGGAGAGGTTTCTTTATGCGATAATTGGTTCGGCTATTTCGTTAACGAGTTAAAGGAATTAGAAGTTTACGACGATTCTTTGATAATTTTTATTAGCGACCATGGACACAGTATAGGCGAACACAATGCGACGGGAAAGCTTCCCATGTTTATGTATCCTGAATTAGTAGACCTTCCTTTTATGATTAAGCCTCCAGGAGGAATTAATGGTCCAAAAAGAATTAGGAAACCTTACGTGTATAATTTCGACATATTACCAACCATTTTTGGGTTTTTAAATAAAGATAAACCTAAAGCATTAGAAGGCATTGATTTATCTATTTTTGTTGATGAGGAAGATCAGAATTTAGATGGACGGAATTATATTACATGTGGATTTGATGTGTGTACGTTGTACAAGGACGATAATTACGCGTTAATTACTTCTAATAACAGAAAACATCAAAAATTATACGACTTGAAGAACGATCCTGAGTGGAATATAAATATTGCTAACGAAAATCCAGAAATATGCGATGATGCTTTTGAAAAAATAAATCTCGATGCTAAAGGCGACCTTCCACTCGTAAGCAGGTTTGAATTCGAGAGCTTAAAAGATTGGTATCTTCAAAAACACACATTCTCTGATAAAGGTTAAGTCTATTCTTTTATGTAAAGAATTTTCTTAAATTGATTTTTTTAGAAAACTAATCGAGCTCGGGCACTATTCTTCCTATTCTCGGAAACTGAATTAAATTTTCAACTTTCTCACGTAATGCAGAATGTAAAGTTTATCTTTCTTTTCCATCCATGCGTCTTTGTAATACCTCTTACTACCCTCGATGCGAACTTTTCCTTCTTTACTTGATGTAGTCATAATTAAAGTGTCAATTTGTTTTTATAATTATTATTTGAGACCTTTATCTATTTTAATCTTTCTTGCAAATTCGTTGCAATCAACAATTATGTAAAAATATTGAAATATCTTCTTAGATTTTAAACAATGTAATGATTGAAAAAGGATTTTTTACTAAACTTGATGAGCAATTTTCTTTACGGATATCTAATGACAGCAACGAAGATTATATTAAAATTCTAGAGCTTAATGTTGCAGTTCACGGAGAAGAGATTAAAGAATACATTGAAAGAATATTCAAAGAACATCCTAAAAAACAAGATATACTATGGTTTTATATTGAAGATAATAGTACGGGTCAAATTATCTCTTCGCTAACGTTATTACCGCTTGAATGGCGATTTGAAGGGAAATTATTACCCGTTTGTGAGATGGGTTTTGTAGGTACTTTAAAGGAATATCGTGGAAAGGGAATAATGAGTAAATTGAATGAATTCTACGAACGAGTTATGATGGAACGGGGTTATCTTTTATCCGGTCTCAGAGGAATTCCTTACTATTACAGACGATTTGGGTACGAATTTGTATTATCTTTAGACGAAAGATTTTCACTTTCGCCAAATCAAATACCATCTATGGAGTTAAGTCACCTAGATATTAGGATGGCTTCGCGTAAAGATATAGGTTATATCGAAAATCAATATAATTCAAATAGCAATAGCTTCTTAATCTCTAACAATTTTGATACAGAGAGCTTTTACTTCAAATTTATGAACGATTCTTACGATGATAGCAAATTATCGGCGTATATTATAGAAGAAAACGGAAAACCAGAAGGTTATTTCTTAATTGGAAAGTCTTTCGATAACGAAGTTTATACTATCATTACTCCACAATTATCCCCTCCTCAGATGATAAAACTCTTGCAACATATAAATGAGAATCCTAAAGAAGAAAAAGATTTGAACCTGAACATCGCCGAATTTTCTGAATTTGGGAAATATATTCTTTCTATAGGAGGAAAATTACAATCAAATTATGGTTGGCAGCTAAAAATACCAGATCTTAAGCGGTTTTTTGAATCGATCAAGGTTGTCCTTGAAAATAGAATTGAAAAATCAAAATTTAATAATTTATCCAAAACGGTAATTATCAGCGACTATAAGCAATCAATCGAGTTAATATTTAATAACGGTATAATTGAAGCTATCAAGAGAAAGAGCGGTTATCCTGAAGTCGAGAAATGCGATGTCAGAATACCAGGAGCAATGTTATTAAAATTACTTCTTGGCGATAAAACCATAGACGAAATAAATCATATCGTTAAAGATGCGAGAGTAAATCCCTCGTCAAAAAATTTAATTAAAATACTCTTTCCACAAGTTAATTCGATTCCAGATACGTATTATTGAGTATTTAAATAATTAAGAAAAAAAAGATTAATAAGAAAAGAAAAAAAAGGTTTTAAACTTAAGTATTAAGTCTCTCTTAGCATTTTAGTTTAAATCTATCTAATAAATAAGAACAAATTCTTTAAATTTTGACAATAATTAATTAAAGCATGATCAATACTTTTTATGAAAAAATAGCAAAATTAGCAGTTAATTACGCTGTGGGCGTAAAAAAAGACCAAAGAGTATTCGTTTCAGGACCCATCGTAGCACAAGAACTCTTTCAAGCGCTCTATGCTGAGATTATTAAAGCTGGAGGACATCCTTTATTAATCCCCCAAATAGAAGGAACACAAGAATTGCTTTTTAAACACGGATCAGAAGAACAGCTATTATATCTTGACGATATTTTACTAACATTAACTAAAGAATTTGATTGTATGATCAACATCTTTGGGGATTATAACACGCGTAAACTCTCTTTAGTTGACCCAAAAAAAGTCGCTAAAGTTAAAGGCTCACCACGCAAACAAGAATTAATGAAAATCTACATGGAAAGATACGCAAAAGGAGAATTGAACTGGGTGGTAGTTCCTTATCCATGCCATTCTTTTGCTCAAGAGGCAAATATGGACAAGTTTTCTTACTCCGAATTTGTAGAAAAGGCTTTATTATTAGATAAGGAAGATCCAGTTAAAGAGTGGAAGGAGATTGAGAAAAAACAGGATAAATTCTGCGAAATCTTAAATAAAGTCGATAAGATTCACGTATTAGGTGAGGACACCGATTTAACGCTCTCTGTTAAGGGTAGAAAATGGGTTAATTGTTGTGGACATAATAATTTACCCGATGGAGAGGTCTTTACGAGCCCATTAGAAGATTCAGTAAACGGACATATAAGATTTACTTATCCTGGAATATATAGTGGAAGAGAAATCGAAAATATCCGTCTAGACTTTAAAGACGGAAAAGTTGTTAAAGCCACTGCTGACAAAGCCGAAGAGTTACTACAAGAGATAATTGCGATCGAAAATGCTAATATTTTAGGTGAATTTGCTATAGGGACAAACTATGGCATAACCAAATTTACAAAAAACATGTTATTTGACGAGAAAATGGGCGGGACCATGCATTGTGCGGTAGGTGCTGGACCATCAGAGACGGGATCAACCAACCAAAGCGCAATTCATTGGGATCTTTTGAAAGATATGAACTCCCCAGGCTCTAAAATTATAGCCGACGGAAAAGTTATCTACGAAGAAGGTCAATGGAAAATATAAAAATATAATAAAAGACCTAAAAAGTGGTATTTTTTTTTACAAATAGATAACATAATCTTAATTATGTATTTTTAAAAATCATTACTCTCTTTTATATTAATTATTTGCTAAATTAATAAAAATCTAAACTAAGAAGGTGATAAAATAATGAT
Source organism: Promethearchaeota archaeon (assembly GCA_018238625.1). Classification (GTDB taxonomy): domain Archaea; phylum Asgardarchaeota; class Lokiarchaeia; order Sigyniarchaeales; family SOKP01; genus SOKP01. Next base: position 11,434 of record JABCSY010000032.1, on the reverse strand, counting down.
TTTGGTTCAATGGTCATGCGAAATTCCTCAAGAAAAGCTGGAAAGTTTCCTTAATTATGCCAAAAATAGATTGAAACCATTTTATGAATCTCATGGTTGTTTACGTCATGAACTCTTTTTCCCCATGATAACAGATAAAAAATATTTCTCTTATCAAATTTCAGAAAATAAGAATAGATACACAGAGCAGCTACTATTTAAAGATCTTAAAGATTTTAATAAGTTCTACGAAAGAATAGAAAAAGAACGGGCTGCTCAAGAGGTTGTTGGGATGTATACAAAAGAATTTGAAATTATTAATTGTAATTTCAAGATATTAATGCAAGCGGGTTAATCAGATTTATAAATTTAATTTTTTTTAATTCTTTTTTTGAAGTTAATAAAACTTATTACAAAATTTTCTCTAATACTCTTTAAATAAATAAGATTTCTTTAAAATTTTGATTGAAACGGTAGAAAGTTCTGATAAATTAAAGGTAAGATTCCTTAGTATCGATGTGTTCAAAGGCTTGACCGTGATTCTAATGGTATTTGTCAATACTTTAGCGATTTACGAAAATGTACCAGCTTGGAGCAAACACGCTGGAGATTTTGGGCTAACATATGTGGATTTAATTGCTCCTTTTTTCGTTTTTATGTTAGCGCTTAATATGAATATTTCTTACCAAAAACGCAAGGAAAAATTTGGTAGGAAAAAAGCCATACTGAGATATATTCGCAGGTTTTTAATTTTCATTGGTATTGGCTTCCTTTTAACTATATATATAGGACCTGACGGGTTTTACTTTCGGTGGGGAACATTTCAAGTTCTGGGGATGTCAGGCTTGTTGTTATTGCCCTTAATCGAGTTAAAACCCTTCTTAAAATTGTCAGCTGCTGTAATAATCGTGATCCTCCATCAACTTATTCTATTTACGCATTTAAGATCATTAATTTACGATTCGATCGAGGGAGGAATCTTTGGGGCACTTTCGTGGGGCTCAATGATGATATTATCTTCCTTTTTAGCAGAATCTTTAACCAAGGGTAAAGATAAAGTTAAAAGTTATTTCTTATTTGGTGGTTTAATTTGCTTGGTACTTGGCTTCGGTTTTGGTTTCATTTTGGGAATAAGTAGGGCTTATATCTCGTTGCCCTATATTATAGTCAGTGTGGGAATTGCTTCTTTAATTTATTATCTAATGTATTATATTTTCGAAGTTTGGGCGAATAAGCACGAATTTGTGAAAAAAGAAAAGTTTTTCAGCGTTGTTGGAAAAAATGCGTTCATGTTATATCTAATTCATATCGTCATTGTTTATAGTATATATCAGATTATTCCATTGAACATCTCTAGCGTAATAATTTTCTCAATAAGCTTTGTTAACGTTGTTATTATTTGGTTCATTGCGTTTTTGATGAATAAAGTTGAAATGATTATAGTTGTTTAATTAAAAATAGTCTTTTAATCGTAACCATCTATAGGATCTAATCCCCTGTGTTAATTCATTTAATTTATCTTTCATCATTTTTAACAATAAATGTGTGGGATAGTACTTTAATAGAGTATTAACTTGATTAAAAATAATCCATCTTAGCTTCATTGTGTATTGAAACTCAGAATAAAGATATTTAGTTAATAAATGTAAATAGAGTGTGGTAGATTTTTTTACGTTTTGTAAATTTTTTAAAATTGCGTAAGAAGCGAATTCAGCGGTTTTTTGTGAGTAAAATATTCCCTCGCCCCAAAACGGGTCAGCGATACCCGCTGCATCACCTATCAAAATTACTTTATTTTTATAAATAGGAGTGACCTTGAAATTTCCATAGGGGATGGGGTGCCCATATATTTCGGAAACAATATCAGGATTTATACCCAACGCAGATATGAAATTGTGCAACGCTTTTTTAAAATAGCCTTTATTTTTTCTAATGAGCCCTCCAACGCCGAGAATTACTTTATCTTTATTTGGAAACAACCAATTATATCCATAGTTTAAAAACCCAAAGGAAATCATAGGATAATTAAAAAGCTTTTTATCTATATCCTTTCTATCGATAAAACATTCCAATCCTGTAGCTAAATTATAATTCCATTGCTCTTTTTTAATTATTTGATTACGGATAAATTCTTGCTTTACTATGCTATTAGCTCCATCAGCGCCTATGATAAATTTTGATTTAAAATTACCACCTTTCGATAAACTTAATTCACAAGTGTCTAAATTTACTTTTTCTACTCTATCTCCTTCGATTACATCTACACCTGCTTCCTTCGCCTTGTTTAAAAGGAAATTGTCGTATACTACCCTGTCCACTAGGTAAAAAGGATACTGGGAAATATTGCTTGACATAATCCTTTTTACTTTATAATTTATTTCAAACCGATTTGTAGAGTAATTTATAATGTGCTTGTCCAGAAGTGATTCCACCGTTTCGCCGAATACTCTCTTTAATAGCTTAAAGGTTTTAAAAGTGAGGATGCCCCCACATAGCTTTTGACGAGGAAATACATCTTTATCGATTATTTGTACATTAAACCCGAGTTTCTTTAACAAATAACCTGCAGTAGATCCACCTGGTCCTCCTCCAACTATGGTAACATCGTAATCAACACTTTGTTGCGATATTTTGTTCACCTAATTTATTTAATATTGACTTCTATTCTTTAACCTATAAAAATAATGATATGATCAATAGTTAACTCGTTTCTCTATTTATAATATTAAGTTTTAATTTGATTTAAGGTAAATTAATTTAAAGATTAATTTAGGCATTATATATTTTCATAGATAAAGCTTAAAAACTAAAATTGCATATAAGACCATTAGAAGAAATTCAATTTACTAAATTAATTAGATCATGTGTATTTTAAAAAAACAGTTTCTACTATTTAAAATAGACGAAGAAAAAGAAGATTTCACTGCAATTGAAATTGAAGATAGCCCCACACATTCACTATTAGACTCAAATTATATTTACATAATTGTGGTTCCAATAGATAAAGAGATTTTAATTTGGCATGGTCGCAATGCAAGTATAAGAATGAAGTTTATAGCAACTCAAAAAGCACCAACAATACGAGACAAATACGGAGTTGATTTTAAAATCTCAGCTGTTGATGAAGAAGATGAGTCTTCTGAGTTTAAAGAAATGGTAGATTTAGAATGAAATAAACTGAAATTTCTATAAAAAATATAGAAATTAAGCTAAAAGTTTAAGCCGTAATATGCAGAAGTAATTCTATACATTATTAGGATATGTCAAAAAATTCGTGAAATTAATCTTTCACGAATAATACTTTTGTAATTTATTTGTGTATCCAAAATTATATTTAATAAATATTTAAATACAAGGTTTTTCACCTTATAATTAATATTCTAATGATAATCTTACCCTTTTTAAAAAAGCTTAAAGAACATTTAGACAAAAAGGAATAAAATTGTCTAAAAAAAATAAAGTGAGGAAAATCGCAAATAAAACGAAAACTTCAAAAAAAAGATTTAAAGAATTATTTAAAGGAATCCCTATTCCTACATATTCGTGGCAAAAAATTGATGATGATTTAATTTTATTTGATTATAACGATGCTGCTGAAAAAATAACTAAAGGAATGATTAAGAATTATGTAGGTACAAAAGCTTCAGAAATGTATAAGAATCGACCAGAAATCTTAGAAGAATTATTTCGCTGTGCTAACGATCGTGTAAGTATTTTCAGAGAAATGAAATATGATTACATGTCTACGGGAGAAGAAAGATTTTTATCTGTAATGTATGGTTTCATCCCCCCAGATTTAGTTATTGTTCATACAGAAGACATTACGGTAAAAAAAGAAATCTTAGAAAGATTGAAAAAATCTGAAAAAGAATTAAAAGCATTAACTTTAGAGCTAAAACAAAGAATTGATATATCTGAAGAAAAATATAAAGCCATTTTCGAAAATACTGGAACTGCAACAATCATAGTCGAGGAAGACACAACGATCTCGCTTATAAATGAGCAGTTTGAAGAGCTTTTTGGTTATTCAAGGGAAGAGGTCGAATGGAAAAAAAGCTGGACAGAGTTTATTGTCGAGGAAGATTTGGGAAGGATGGAAAAGCTCCATTACTTCCGAAGAAAAGACCCTAAATCTGCTTTAAGAAAATATGAATTTCGTGCAACTGATAAAAAAGGTGATATTCGAGACATTTTCATAGTCCTCGATTTGATTCCTGGGACTAAACAAAGCGTAGCATCTCTTTTGGATATTACTGAGCGTAAAAAAACGGAAGAAAAATTAACAGATTCTGAGGCAAAATATCGATATTTATTTAATAACGCACAAGTAGGGTTATATTGGTCAAGAATCAGTGATGGTAAATTTTTAGAATGTAATGATACTTTTGCCAAATTATTTGGATATGATACGCGAGAGGAGTTTTTAGAAAATTATAATGCTATTGAGCATTACATTGATCCAAATGCGCGGAGTGAATTAATAGAAGAAATCCGTGACAATAAAGAAGTTAAGAATTATGAGATCAATGTCACCAGAAGAGATGGTACTCCCATTTGGTTGAATATCTCTACTCGAATATCTGAAAAAGAAAATCGTTTTGAAGGTGCCGCTATTGATATTACCAAAAGAAAAAAGATAGAACAGAAACTAAAAGAATCTGAAGAAAACTATAGATATTTATTTGAAAATTCTCCAATTTCACTATGGGAAGAAGATGCCTCGGAGTTAAAAAAATATATTGAGACATTAAAGAACTCTGGAATAAAAGATTTCCGTGTTTATTTCGATAAAAATCCCGAAGAAGTTAAAAAATGCGTATCCATGGTAAAAATAATTAATGTAAATCAGAAAACACTTGAATTATACAAAGCTAATAAAAAAGAGGACTTTTTTGTTGGTTTAGACAAAGTATTTACAGAGGAATCCCTAGACACATTTAAAGAACAAATAATAAACTTTGCTGGAGGAAAGACTAGGTTTGAATCTGAATCTATTAACAGTAAATTTAACGGTGTTAAGTTATATATTTTATTAGTATGCGAAATTGTGGCTGGTTTTAAAGAAGATTGGTCAAAAGTTTTAATTTCAATAATAGATATCTCTGAGCGCAAAAAAGCAGAGGAGAAATTACAACTTGAGCGGGATAATTTCTTAAATATTTTAAATTCTATGGAAGATGGAGTTTATATAGTAGATCAAAATTATGATATCGAATATGTAAATCCAATCCTTACAAAAGAATTTGGGCAATTCGAAGGAACGAAGTGTTTCAAATATTTTGAAGGTCAGAACGAACCTTGCCCGCGGTGCAAAAATAAAGAAGTACTTCAAGGAAAAACGGTAAGAGGGGAATGGTTTTCATTCAAGACCCAAAAAACTTACGATGTTATTGATACACCTATTAAAAATCTAGATGGGAGTATTTCAAAATTAGGAATTTTTCGAGATATTAGTGAAAGTAAAAAAGCAGAACAAGTATTAAAAGAATCGGAGGAAAAATATAGAGAAGCGTACAATCGAGCAGAGTTCTATAAAGACTTATTCGCACACGATATTAACAATATCTTACAAAGTATTTTATCTGGAATACAAATTAGCCAATTAATAGTTGATAATCCCGAAAAACGCGACAATTTAAAGGAAAACGCTGCGATTATCAAAGAGCAAGTCATTAGAGGGGCAAAACTAGTTTCAAACGTGCAAAAGCTCTCTAAACTTGAAGAAACGGGAAAGATTTTAGAGAAAATTGAAATTCTTAATGTTTTAAAAAATACGATTTCTTTCGTAGAAAAATCTTGTAACGATAAAAAACTAGCAATTCGAGTCGATTCTCTTGGAGAAAAACTCATTATTAAAGCTAATGCTCTTTTGGAGGATGTGTTCGAAAACCTTTTAATTAACGCTATAAGACATAACACGAATTTAATAACAGAAATTACCGTTAGAATTTCAAGAGAACGAAATGTAGGCAAAGATTTTCTCAAAATGGAATTTATGGATAACGGTATTGGAGTGGGAGATTCTATGAAAGAAAAGATCTTTCAGAGAGGTAACAATAAAGATAAGGGCGTTTATGGAATGGGTTTAGGATTGTCGCTCGTGAGAGGAATTATCGAATCTTATAACGGTAAGGTATGGGTCGAAGATAGAGTTAAGGGAGACCGTTCGAAAGGAAGTAATTTCGTATTAGTAATTCCTGAGGTTGATTAAAATAGAAAAAGTATTTATCGTTGACGACGAACCTTCGCTTCAATTCTTTTACAAAAAAATTCTAACTATAGGCGGTTTTGAAGTAGCGGGCATTGCAAGCAACGGAAAAGAGGCAGTCTCCATGTTCAAATCGTTTTCAAAAAAGCCTAAAGTTATTTTAATGGACCAGCGAATGCCCGAAATGAGCGGGATTGAAGCGTCAAAACAAATATTACAAATAGATAATAAGGTAAAAATTATAGTTATAAGCGCCGATGCTAGCGTTAAAGAAGAAGCCATTTCCATTGGAGCGTTTTTATTTATAGACAAAATTATTACTGTATCCAAAATGATAGGTGCCATTAATAGAGCCATCGAGAGTTATGTAACATAAAAGATAAAAAGGTTTTTATTGAAAAAATTAATTAAAAGAAAACTTTTAAGATTTATTCACTAAATTATAAAGCGACTCAGCTATAGTGTAGAACGCGTATTCAACGTTTTCGCCTGTTAGGGCGCTAGTTTCGATATATCCCAAGTTTAGGGATTTAGCTAACTTTGAGCCTTTTTCTGATGTGATCTTGATGTATTTAGCTAAATCTTTTTTATTTCCAATAATATAACCTACCAATTCTGGTCTTCCTTTTAATTGCATTTGAATGTCTTGGTGCCAACTAGAAACGCTCTCTAACGAATTTGTCTTTGATAGATCAAAAATAAGAAATAAACCATCAGAGCCCAAATAAAATTGTTGCCTCATGGTTTCGAACTTAGTTTGACCCGCAATATCCCATAAAACGAGCTGGACGTAGGAGTCTTTTACTTTAAATATTTTGTCTGAAACGTGAACGCCAAGCGTTGGAATGTAATGTCTTCTAAAAGCGTTTTCAGTAAACTTTAATATTAAGCTCGACTTGCCGACCGACGGGTCTCCACAAATTATTATTTTAAATTTATAATCTACTAAGTTTGCTTCTTTTATTTTCTGTTCGGGGAAAGCTTTCTCGTCCTTCATTTCTTTCTCTTTTAATTCTTGCAAAAATTGCGTTGTGTTAATGGAAAGTTTAGTCAACACATCCACATATTTTTCTCGTGGAGCGTAAGATTTTTGTAGATCTGCAATTTTATTAGCAGCTTCTTTGAAGGGGGGATCTAGATAACTTAAATATTTGTAAAAAATTACATCGTCAAATTCTTTAAACAGTAATGTTATGGCACCTTGCCCAATCCCTCCACGTCTCGACTCATCATCCCATCTTATAAATTTTATTAACCCTTTTAAATTTAACGAGGGAAAAGGGAGTATAACTAAGCTTTCTGGAATAAGCCCTCCTTCTCCTGAAAGAACAGTAATTGTTTTAATCCCTATGTAAAGTCTATCCGATTGGGGTATGTCCCCTAGTAAAACTACAGGGTTAGGACCCACTTCGTCGTCCATCTCAGTGTATAAAATTCCACTAATTAATTTTGTCTCCATTTTAGAGTTGCGCTAAAGTTATTATTATCGATAAAATACTTGATTTCTTAAATATAGTTATGATTGAAAAATATAAATATTAACGCTTTTCAATTTTAATATTGGTAAAGCAATGAATTAATAACTTTTTTTAACGAGAAATTCAGAAAAGTGGGAAAGGGGGGAGTTGAACCCCCGACCGCTCAGTTCCGAACCGAGATTCACGCTGAAGTTAAGGAGCTTCAGAATCATACCAAGCTAGACCACCTTCCCAGCGTCATTAATATCTATGGTTGAGATTTGGGGTTAATTTGGTAATGTTAATGAAAAAGAATTATAATTAATAATATAATAATGCTATTAATCTTTAATATTTTCAAGCAAGGAGATTATCCGATATATAGTTGTACGACTATGAAAGGGAATGTTAGCGTCTTGCGCTAAATCATTAATCATATACATAACATTACTTGCGAGAACAGCAGGAGAATCGTCTTCGCGCTGTAGATCGTCTATTCCTTTTTGAGCAACTCGCTTTATGTTTCTCGGAACGCCTCGGTCGTTAATCATTCCATTTAACAAAAACTCTACATTTTTAAAAGTTTCGAGTATATCATCAGTAAATTCTTTTCCTCTTGGCAAAATAGCTCACCAATTTTTTTATTTTTAAGCGTAAAATTAATTAGAAAATCTTAGATACTTAATTTTTTGAATATTCATTGAAATTTAATTTTTTTGATTTTAAGAAATAGTTTAAATATATGTTTAAAATTATTGCTAAAAGATCAAAATATTCCAAATTCTCGTATTTTTTTAGTAAGTATTGGGAAAAGTTCTTCCAGCTCTTCGATTTGTTTATTGAATTTGTTGTATAGTTGGTTAAAAGATTTGGTTTCGCCTCGATTAAGTTCTTTAATAAAATCGTACGAAATTTTTGATATTTCTTCAAAGGTATTATCAAATTTTTCGGTGATTTCTTTTAATTCCGTATCAATTGCTTTTCTTTGTTTTCGCAACATATTTCTTAATTTTCCTCGGGGAGTTCTGATCTTTTCAATTAGGACATCGCACTTATCTAAAAATTGATACGTTTTTGTTCTGCTTTCTTCAGATAATTTCGCTTCAATTATTTCAGTTCTCCAAGTATTGATCCTCCCACGCGCATACGTATCAAAATTTAAAGAAATGGAATCAATCCCTTCACGTACTAAAAATCTAAGAAATTCTGGGTCGTCGCTTGGAGCTTGCCCACATATTCCAACTTTTTTATTTCTTTCGTGAGCAATTTTAATAAGATGGCTAATTGCTCTCCTTATTGCTTCGCTATTAGTGATATAATTAAATTGTTTTGCAATAGGAATTAATTTTTGATTATCCCTACCAGCACCATATATTAATTGGGTCAAATCGTTTGAGCCTATAGAAAAACCATCGAAGTAATCACAGAATATATCTGCAAGAAAAATATTTGATGGTATTTCCGCCATACAATATAGTTGCAATCCATCTTTTCCTCTAACTAAATCTTCGCTTTCCATTATTTGTTGAATGTGTTGCGCTTCTTCAGGCGTTCTACAGAATGGAATCATCGGAATAATATTTGTTAAACCCCACTCTCGAGCTTTGGTGATTGCACGTAGTTCTAATATAAAAGCATTTTGGAAATCATTGGATACATAACGCGATGCACCTCGAAAGCCTAACATAGGATTATTCTCATCGCTCTCGTAAATCCAGCCTCCAAGAAGGTTCCTATACTCGTTTGTTTTAAAATCAGACAGCCTCACTATACACGGAGCGATGGACCCGTCTTTCAATTCCTTCCAAACACCTGCAGCTATAGTTGCAATACCTTCTGCTAATTTCTCTACGTAAAAGTCTTCCTTGTCGGGATAGCCAATAGTTGATTCTCTTATCTTATCTATAGTTTGTTTTAATTTTACAATTTCTTGATTGAAGGGATCTTTACGGTGTAAATCGCTTTTCTTGATGTTTTCAATCCTTTTTCTTTGTTCCAATAAGACGTCATATCTCATTACTAAAGCGTCAAAATCTATTAAACTATTTGGGTGAATTTGAATCTCATCGTTAATTATAAATTCTAACCTTGCTAAACCAGTGCCATCAGGATATTTTCCAGAAGATAAAGCACCCTTGGGAATCCCTAAATTAACTAAAACTTGGGTTTTTGTGCTTGGAAGTTGTGCGAACTCGATCGTATCGAAATCGTATTCTACTTCTTTAAGCCAGATTCGAGGCTCTCCTTCGCTGCAATCAATGGTAACGTTTTCGAGACCATCCCGTTGTTTTTCTTTAATAATTTCGACAATATTATCTGCTCCTACAATCGATGCGATATTTAGCTCTCTGGAGACGATCGCTGCGTGACACGTCGGACCACCCCGTTCAGTTATTACGCCTCCTAAGTTTGCCATATACGATGTCCAATCGGGGTTAGTCTCTTCGGTAATTAAAATATCTCCTTCTTCAAGCAAATGAGCGTTGTTAATTGATTCGATTACTTTGACTTTACCATAACCAATTCGACGTCCTATTGCGGTTCCCGTATTTTCAACCAAATAACCGTCTTCAATTAATTTTTTTGGATTTTCTAATAAATAAAAGATTTCTTCAGTATCCCCTTTTTGTGAGTGGACCGTTTCAGGCCGTGCTTGAACGATGTAAATTTTGCCATCATTACCTAAGGCCCATTCAATATCCATTGGTTGGTTGTAATGACTTCTAATTTTGATGGCGTATCTTGCTAGAATTTTGACTTGCTCGTCATTTAAACAATATTGTTTTTGTCTTTCTAATTCAACAGGGAGTGTCATCGTACCACCTTTCTGTTTGTCAAAAATCATTATTTGTTCTTTTTTTACTAATTCCCGACTAATTATCGTTAAATTTGGATCGTGTTTAAAGACGATGAACTCATCTCCCTTTTCTACTCCTTGAACTATAAGTTCTCCAAGCCCCCAAGTACCTCTAATAGTTATTACGTTAGGATTTCCCGAATCGGGGTCTTCTGTAAACATAACGCCCGAAGTTTTTACTCCTTCCAATCCTCCAGCAATCTCTTGTACACCAACGCTAAGTTTAACTGAAAAGTGGTCAAAGCCTGCTCTCTCTCGATACATGGTTGCTCTTGTCGTAAAGATAGAAGCCATATCTTTAAGTATATATTCTAAAATTTGCTTTTCTCCCGAAATATTGAGGTGAGTATCTTGTTGACCCGCAAACGAGGCATCAGGTAAATCTTCTGCTGTCGCTGAGCTTCTAACGGCAAAAGTGCTTTCTCTACCGATTCGATCCACCAAGATGTGGTATGCTTCTATTATCTCATCAGTTAAACTATCTGGAATTTTAGCTTGTTCAATTACGTATCGGATGTTCGCACAAAATTTATCGACTTTTTGAATGGATTTGATATCTTCTTTTTTAAGTTCTTCCGAAATCTTTTTGATATCTCGCTTAATATACTCCTTTAGAGTTATCTCCTCGTCTTTAATTCTAAAATAATTAGTCTCTAGAATGTAATCGTAAGCTTTAGCAGTGACGGCAAACCCAAGTGGAACTGGGATGCCAAAAGATAAAAGCTCTCCTAAGGACGCGTTTTTACCACCAACAATATCTACTTCATTGTTTCGAATTGTTTCGAAAAATTTAATGTATCGAAAATCATATTCCGTCATAGCTAACTTATATTAGTTTGATTCTTATATTAATTTATTTTAAGTTTTTGATGCTTAATAAATTATAAATAAGTTGTACTAGTAAAAAAGGATGTTTTTTATTTAAAAAAGTAC
>JABCSY010000107.1 GCA_018238625.1 Promethearchaeota archaeon | reverse complement strand
AATATCCCATGTTAGCCCTTCAATATCCGAACAAGAAACCCATTTTTTTAGAATCGAGCGGTTACTTAGAAGATCCCATCAAAATAGCTACTAGGTTGAATAAAATGCTGTATCGTGCTCAAGTGTTATCTCAAGATCGAGATCATCAATCTCTACAAGTCGAAGAACCCCAGCTGGAAGTTGCAATCAAATGCAGGAAAAATAGAATAGTCAAGAGATGGAATATTGGTTCAACTATTATTATTGTAATTATGATAATTGTCGCATTAATAATATAAAGTTATTATAGTTAAGTCGCTCGATTTGGAGTAATATATGCGGGTTTTTGGTAGTTTTTGTTTATATTTTAATTTCGAATCTATTTCTTTTATTCATTTTTTTTAATCTGTTTTTTATTTGATAAGCTGCATTATCGATAATGTTCCCTGCTATGAAAGAGGGCTCATTTTTTACTTTTTCTTTTAAGATCTTAACTTTTAATTTTAAAGCGTCAATTAGAATTTCTACGTTTTTCTCATCAGTTCCTTTTACAACTATATCAAGAACGTGTAAAGCAAGCTGTCTTTTACCTTCAGAATAAAGCTTTTTGGCGTGCTCCATGTATTTTTCTTCGCTATTTATTTTTAAGAATTCTCGGGCGATATCATCCGTTTTGGCTGGAAAAAGATCGGTGGGATTTCCACTGTTATACCACCCGTGATAAAGTCTGTAAGAGGCGTGAATAGCGAAACGATAACAACCATAAATGGGTCTTAAAATATTGTGTTTTTTGAACTTTTCTGGAAAGATTTCAAGCATTTCAAAGTATATTTGTTCGAACCATTTTCCTTCGTTTAATCTTTTTACAACCTCATCGTGAACAAAATGCATAGCTTCTGCTGTAATCGATAAAACGTCTTTTACTTTCCCTTTACCTTCGATGAGCCTTCCATGGCCCGGAACTAAATATTCTGCGTTTTTATCTCGCATTCTTTCCATTGCTAATGCCCAATCTTTAGGATACCGCTGAACTTTATAAGGGTTCCCTATATTAGGAAACGACGAAATCATCAAATCACCGGCACAAATTGTCTTCTTTTCTGGTACCCACAACCAAATTGAATCGTCCGTTTCCCCCTTATTGTGGTAGATCTCAAAATCGACCTTTCCTAATTTAAACGAATACGAATCCTCGTTACCCCTAAGAATAATTGTTGGGTCTAAGGTTTCGTGGGCATTTACGAGCAACCCTTGGTCCTTTCCCCTTACTGAAGCGAATTGTTGTTTATTTATCCAATCGTGGTATTTATCGAGAGTTCTATATTTCTCAAATCGCTTGATACAGTTCTCGTGAGCAATCACTTCAGGCATGTCCCAACCTTTCTTTTTTATTTCTTCGATAAAAGGACCGTAACCAAAAGCGTGATCAAAGTGCCCGTGCGAATAGATTATGTATTTAACGGGTTTATTCGTGAGTTGCCTTATTTCGTTAAATGTTTTTTTGGCGTACTGTTTTATAGGTACATCGAAAATAACTAAACCATCATCTGTTTCGAATACTCCGGTATTTCCCATACCTGGGACTATATAACTTCTTCCGTCTCCAAATGTTGATAGCGGAAACATGCCAAACCAAGCACTCATTCCATCAGTTTTCTTTTTTACCATAATTAATCACATTTCGATCTTTCTATAATCTTTTTATAATATTTCTATCTTTAACAATAGATTACTTTGATGATTTATTAAAAAAATATTTATATAGTATTTATTATTGATAATTGATAATTAACCAAAACTTATTTATCAAGATTGATATTTTATTAATTATCCCATGAAGACAAAAATATTAAATAAAATTAGCTTAGTATCGATTGCTCTATTTATTCTCTTAAGCTTATTTTCAAGAATTGACATTATTACCGCAAATGGGATTGGACCATCGCAAAGATTCAATACTAATTTCGTTTTGGAAGAATATTCAAAATTTAATGAAACTAGTCAAAAGGTAAATTTTGTAGATTTAACATTACCATCATCTTCATGGTCTATTCAGGATATTAAACTTAATTTTACTAATATTCAATTTATAGAAAATAACACCATCGAAGATAAACAGTATGGAAACTCATATGAGATAAATTTCCAAAATGAACCTCAAAAACTCCTTGGTGTAGGAGTACAGATTCAATTAAATGTGTCTACTACTATTTATGGCGTATATATCTATGCTAGGAAGCTTATTACTACAACTGAAATCATTCAAGTACAATTAAGAGGTTATGACTCTGTTCATGATACACCAAACAATACAATTTATTATTCTACAAATATTAGTGTGAATACCACAGCAGGATGGTATTTTCAAAACTTTTCATCTGAGGGGATATCACTTCCTATAGGAAATTATTTTTTAGTTTTAAACGGAACCAATATGCTTTCTGGTCCTAATACGTATTATTATTGGTATTACAATGATATAGACCCAAAAAATCCTAACTTAAATGTATCAGAATATATAGATCCTCCATGGCCTGATGGTGTACTTGGTAATGTGCCTTTATATAAATTAGTTCAGAGAGTTAATCTTCCTCTTTATCCAGAAGAAATTAATATGACTGTCAATATTAATGATCAAATTTATGATATCTCTAATGGGATTAACAATGGGGAAGGATATTTAGAAAAGATACTGGTTGATTTTTCACCAAATAGTGATAACTATCAAATTTCAGTATATAATAATGCCACTGAGAGTTTGTTTTTCAACGTTAGTTTTTTTGTAACTCTTACTAATAATTTATTGGCTCCAAGTTCCGTTGTAGCCCAATTAGGCGCAACTAATAAATGGAGCGTAACGCCTACGATCGTAAGACAACCTACTAATTATAGCGTTTTATTTAATTATCCCAGTAGCTGGGAGAATATAAGCGTATTAAAGGACGAAGTTGATATTACTTCAAGTGTATTAGTAGATACGACAGATCACAAAATTATTGTTCTAAACGATTCAATATCAGATGGAGCAGATTGGGAGATCGTTGCTGATTCCACTAATGTTGAATTTATTTTAAACGTTCAAAGAACTGAATATATATTAGGCCAAGAGTTGCAATTCTCACTTCTTACACCCATCTTATCTGGAACGTATACTTTTGTTTTACTTGATTCTGCTGGTATACCTATACAGAATCAGACAATAACGTACCCTTCAGAAACAATCTTTTCGTATGATCTTAGCTTAACTGATCTTGATGGCACTTATACGGCATATGTGTTCTGGTTTAGTGATGGTGAAATAAATGCTGGAGTTCAATCGCAGGAATTCTCAATTTCCCTTAGCGGGCCAACGCCACCTCCAACGCCTGAATTTCCGTTGCCTTTAATCATTTTTATAATAATTCTTGGGGCGATTGTATTAGGATTGGTCTCTTACATAGCCTACAAGAGGATAAACTCTTATCAAAGAAATAAACTAGAAAAATTCTTGAGTCAATGTACAGATATCTCAAATATTAACGAAATTATCGTCATTGATACGAAATCTGGAATTGATATTTTCTCGAAATCCCTTGGTGGCCGAAAACTAGATACTAGCCTAATTTCAGGATTCTTGCAAGCTATCAGTAATTTCGGAACGGCGATGTCAGAAGCTGCAAAGGAATCTCGTACATTGAATATAGTATATAAAGATTCAATCGTTATGCAAACTGAGTTTGTTAATCTAAAATTAATTATAACGTTGAAAGAAAATCCTTCTCCTAGTTTTAAATTTATAATGGAAGACTTAGCCTATGAGATATATAAACAATATGGGGGCGAAATCGACAAGTTCGCAGGAATTTTGAAGCCTTTCAAGAATATGAATGATTTAATAGAAAAGCATCTTAATATTTCATTTCTTTACAAATTAAGTGTAAAGCAGAACCCTAAGATTAAGCTAAGTACCTATGAGAAAGAGATGGTTAATAAAGCTTTGACGTTTATGAAAGAAAATAAGTTCGACTATTTCTATTCGCTTTACTTAATGCCTGAAAATATGTGTTCTCCTAAAGATTATAAAACTATTTTTAACTTGATTGAAAAAGGCATATTCCAACCAAAGAAGGAGTGATTTTTAGACTTCTTTCTCGTTTTCCTTCTTGTTACGTTATATATTGCAATAGATTCTATATCGCAGCGAATTAACGACTTTTATAGATAGTTAAAAAAAGAAAATGTTATTTATTTTGATTTATTTAATTTTACGCCAAAAATAGATAAACGCTATTACTATTCCAGGAATGCCTACAATAATCATTGTCCACATAAAGCCCCGAAGCCAAGCTGTTACAAAATAGCTATACGGCATTGTACCAAACGTAGTCAACCAATTACCATCAATAAACACTACTAATAGGAAGGCAATAGTGAATATAAACCCAATACCGCCGCCTTCTTTGGTGTGGTGGCGATGTTCCTTCTCATCTTTCTCTCTGCTTTTAATTGCTTCTTTATCTTCTTCAGACATTATCACAAACCAGTATAACCCACCTACAACGCAACAAAATCCAATAAACGGAAGAATAACAAGTACGAATTCCCACAAAATCAATAAAATCCACCATAAAATAAAAGTTCCGACCGAGAAATCATCAAAAGTCCCTAAACCATACAACCCAATCTGAGAGCTTGGTATATAACTTAAAACTACGGCAATCCCTCCAATAACCACTCCAACACAAGCAATTAAAAGAATTACAAAAACTGTCCAATGCTTCTTTACCATACCTTTCCAAAAAGCTTCTTCACTTAAATCTTCACTCATATATTTCAACTTCTAAATATAAGTTCATTTTATTTTAAAATTACATTATATTTAATATCATCTAGATATAAAAATATTGCTCTAATAATTCAGAATTCGGAATATATATTCTGAAAATATTGATTTAATAATTCAGAATTCAGAATTCAGAGTATAAATTCTGAATATGTATATTATACGAAAGTATCAAACCAAACAAAAAATAATAAAAAAATAAAATAATCCAAACTAAAATCAGCTAAAACTTTCTTAAATTTGTAAATGATTCCACTTAAATCAGTTTTTAAAACCACTGAACCCTTAGGGGTTTTCGCTCAGGAATTCTTTTATACTTTACGTTAGGGTACCCCATTGTCAAAGAATATCCTACAAAATGACCCTCCGGAATCTTTAACAAGTCTCTTATCGTTTTAGATTGGTTTATGTGAAATGTTAAATATCCTAAAGAGCAAGTTCCCAACCCTAAGGTTTCAGCAGCGAGCATAATATGAGCCGCAGCCAGAGAACAATTTTCTGGCATCCCTCCTATAACTTTATCTCCGTGAATAACGATTAACTCTCCATTCCAACACCAAAAATCGATCCCTTGTTCAATCGATTTTAGAATTCTTTTCGTAGTCGGAAGATTTTCTTCAGCTAGGTTAAACTCTTCTTCGGACATTCGCTCTTTCAAATAAGCGCGCCCCTGAGGAGTCTCAATCGCTTTGACAAATCCAATTGTTTTTTTAGTTATGTGATTTGATATAGCGGTTACAATTTCTTTGTCTTGAACTATAGTATAGAAAACATTTTCTGAATTACTGCCAGTGGGAGAATATCTAGCTAATTCTAATAATTTTTCTATTAAATCTTTAGAGATTGCCTTATCCTTGAATTGTCGGATTGACCTTCTGGTTAAAGCAAGGTTTAAAAAAGAATCAAACGATGGAATCTTTTCCTTTATTGAGTTATCTGCTAATACTTCTTGTTTATGAAAAAGTAATCTGATCACATCAACAGGGCATACAGCTTCACAGTGGCCGCATAAGATACAAGAGTCTTCAAAAGTATCAACTAATTGGAGCAAATCTGCTTCAAAATAAAACAATCCAACAACACATTCCTTAACGCACGCTTTACATCCAGTACAATTTTCAATATCAATTTCTATTTTAGAATTTTTTATAGAATTTACCATATTAAACAGGCTATTTTTAGAATTATGTTATAAAACTGTTTTACAAAAACTCGGATTCTATTAAAATATAATTATAAATATTAAATTTTTTGTGCTCTCGCTTTTTCTGCCTTTTTATCCATAATTGTCATGTAAGTTTCAAATGTATTTTTTGGAGGAAGCGTTTCTACATCCTTCTTATAAAGTTTTATAGCTTCCGATGTACAAGTAGGTATACAAACGCCGCAACCAATACACTGCATTTTATTTACTTGGGCGATATTATCTTCAACATGAACTGCATCCATATTGCAACGCTCCTCACAGATTCCACACCCCACACATAATTCTGGGTCCACTTCAGCGTAATAATTGGTGGCAAAAAGACGAGCTGGTTCGGGATATCTACTTTGATTTCTTAAAATATGGCAACAACAATCACAACAAGTACAAATATTCATTGGTCGTTGAGAATTTGCTGGTTGGATGACCAATCCATCTTCCTCAGCCTTCTCCAAAATTTTAAGAGCTTCTTCTTTGGTAATTTTTCGACCTAGACCCTTTTCTATATAAAACTCAGCGGCTCTCCGAAAAGAGAAGCACGATTCGCGTATTTCGGTTCTTTTACAAGGGTTATTGAGAAGGTCTTCACCCTTTCTACATATACACTCCGCTACTGCAATAGGCTCGCCAATATTATCAATTAAAGTTCTCAATTCGTCATAAGATGAAATCTTTTGTTCATAATCAACGCTTTGTCCAATTGGGATCGTTCGTAATTGAGGAATTCCCGATTTATTATACTCATCCATAAAAGCTTCCTCAAAATATTCGTTAACATCTTCTATGAATTCTTTTGTAAGGTGATTTAGTTGAAATTCAAACATCCCAATTACCAAAGCAGCATTCGCATAATATTTTACAATTTCATTTCCTTCTTTATTAGTTCCAAAATTAATTACGCCTTTAGAATACATCTTATCTAATTTTTCTTCGAGTTCGGAGATTGTCATACCACTTTTTTTGATTCTTTTATAAATTCTTTTTAGTGGTTCGGGTGTAGAATTCAATTTAGCAGCAACCTTAGCCTCTTCAGAAGTAAAAAGATGTTTTAACACGCGTAATTCCACGCCAGACTCTGTTGCGGGATATCCTATTGGCATTTTATCAAGATGTTTTTGCAATTCTCGATATACATCTAATTTTTGATCGGTCATAAAAAGTATTTATTCTATTTTCTATATAAATCTATTGAATTTACTATAAATATATATAGTTATATAACTAATAATGAAATATATTGAAAAGTTTAATCGGTCTATAAATTAGTAGAAAAGTAATTGCTATGGAGAAATTTGAAACTAGATTTGATAATTTTGATGATAACTTAGAAGTATTAAACAAAAAAATAGTTTTTTTACAAGATATAATATTAAATTTAAAAGAAAAATTTGAAATTATTAATAGAAATGAATTAACAAAAGAATTTCTCGTTCAATTAACTACTGAAGCTGATAAAAACTTTGATCATTTCTTAAAAGAAAGACCAAATCACTGTCATATTACTGATAAATGTACTACAATCGCGGAAAAAGCTATCTTTAAGATATTAAGAATTTTTATTGATAGTGGTCCCTCGGAAGCATTAGATTACATTAAAGGTTTTAGGAACGACGCAATGAAACTATCTAAAGAAGAAAATTGCCCTGATAAAAAGTGTTTTAGTAATATCTATAATATTTTCAAAACTTTAGCAAATTTAATAAATACATCTTTCGATTCTTCATTATCTCGGACTAAAGAATTATTATCAATAAGTTATGAATTAAGCTTTGAGGAAGGGGCCGAAAAAGAGCTCTGTAAATTAATAGCCCCATTATCGAACGAAAAAAGACTTGTTATTTTGAAAACACTTAGCAAAGGAGGAAAGTATTATACTCAATTAGAAAAAGAAATTGGCATAAAGGGAGGACATTTGATACACCACCTAAAAAGTCTCATGGATGTAGGCTATATTGAAAAGTCTGAAGGAAAATACATGATATCAATTGATGGATTAATGATCTTAAGATTTCTAAATAAATTAAAATTAGAAATTAAAAATTTGAAATCTTAAATTATTAGAGAAAATTATTAAATTTGAGTTTTTTCAGCTCTGGCTAACTCTGCTTTTTTATCCATAATTGTCATATAAGTTGCCAGCGTATTCCTTGGAGGAAGTGTCTCTTCTTCTTTCTTAAAAAGCTTCATTGCTTCTGAGGTACAAGTAGGGACGCAAACACCACAGCCAATGCACCTTCCTTTATCTACTTGCGCGATATTGTCTTCGATATTAATAGCATCTAAATTGCATCTATCCTCACAGATTCCACACCCTACACATAATTCTGGGTCCACTTCAGCGTAATAATTAGTGGCGAAAAAATGCGATAATTCAGGCAGCTGTTTTTGGCTTGTGAGTACACCACAACAACAGCCACAACAGGTACATATACTCATTGGCCTCTGAGAATTTCCAGGTTGAAGCACTAAACCATCTTCTTCTGCTTTTTCTAAGATTTTGAAAGCTTCTTCTTTCGTAATTTCTCGAGCTAAACCTTTTTCTATAAAACTCTTAGCAGCGGTTCTGAAGGAAAAGCAAGATTCGCGTAATTCTGTCTTTGTACATGGTTCTTCTATAAGATCCGCTCCCTTTCGACAGATACATTCCATAACCGCAATTGGTTCTCCGATACTTTCAATAAGTGTTTTTAAATCGTCGTATTGAGCAATTGACTGTTCGTAATTGACAGTCTGATCTATTGGGATCACGCGTAATTGAGGTATACCCGTACTATTATACTCTTCGTTAAAAAATGTATTTTTTATGTATTCATGAGCATCTTTAAAAAATTCAGGCGTCAACCTATTCAATTGATATTCAAACATGCCTACTACTAAAGGAGCGCTACCATAATACTTAACCTCTGTTTCTCCATCTTTTACAACTCCTCGATTAATTAAACCCTTGAAATACATATCGTCTAGCTTGCTCTCTAATTCTTCCAAAGAGAAACCGCTTTTTTTCAATCTCCTGTAAATCTTTCTTAAAGGATCTGCCATAAAATTCAATTTTAGTGAGATTCTGACATGTTCAGGAGTGAAGAGATGCTTCAAAATTTTGATTTCAATACCTGATTCTGTAGCTGGATAACCAACCGGCATTTTATCAAGATGCTTCTGTAATTCTCTATATAAATCTAATCTTTCTTGTACCATACTATATCTCTATAATTATTAATTTAAAAAGTTGATAATTGAGTTTTATAAGATGGAAGTAATTGTTTTTAAATACTTCAAATAACATGTTCGAATCTAGTTTTATATATGTCTTACAACTATCAAGATTAAAAATAAAATGCAAATACTTAAAAGTGAAAAATATGAGTGAAACCAACCGAAATAAAGAAAATGCTGAAATCCTAAATTTAGAAAGCTTACTTGATTATCAAGAGGGTTCTGTTGTTAGTAGAATGTTAGTCAATAAAAAAGTAGGCTCAGTAACTTTATTCTCGTTCGACAAAGATCAAGGTTTAAGCGAACATACTGCTCCATTTGATGCGTTAGTATATGTTTTTAATGGAAAAGCGGAAATTATAATTTCTAAAAAGTCTTACATTTTAAATTCTGGGCAGATGATCACCATGCCAGCTAACGAGCCGCACGCTCTCAAAGCTCTTGAACGATTTAAAATGATGCTAATCATGGTTAAAGCGTAATTTCTAAACTTACTCTCTTTTATTTAATTTTTAAATTATAACAAAATAATTTTAATTCTTAAGCCTAATTTTATGTTACATCTATAAACCGAAAAACATTAAACGCGAGATTAAAATGACTAAAAATAAAATTAAACCTGGAGCATATCTATACCCCATGCCAGTTGTAGTCGTAGGAGCAAATGTAGAGGGAAAACCAAACTTTATGCCAATTGGTTGGGTTAGTATTGTAGAACATAAACCACCTATGATATCTATTTCTTCTAATCAAGGTCATTACACTAATATAGGTATAAGGAAAAACAAAACGTTTAGCGTCAACACACCTTCTGAAGATATAATATTGCCAACTGATTATTGTGGAATAAAATCTGGTAAAGAAGTAGACAAATCTGATGTATTTGAAGTTTTTTATGGAGAATTAAAAACTGCCCCTATGATTAAGGACGCACCGTTAAATCTAGAATGTAAAGTTGTCCAGATCGTAGAAACTGGAAAAGGACACGATATTTTTCTTGGAGAAATCGTCCAAGCTTACGCTGAAGAGAAGTTCTTGACAAATGGAATTCCCGACATTAAAAAAGTGAAACCTATGTTTTTTTCTATGAGCGACCTTAACTATTGGAAAATCGGGGAACCTATAGGAAGAGCTTGGCACATAGGAAGAGATTACAAAAAGGAATAGAACAAATCAAGCCTTGCTTAATTTATTTAAAAAAACTCTCTTTTTTCTTGTTCAAGATAATGCTGCTTGATTAAAAGATCCATTTCCGCATTTAACCAACACAACTCATCGTATGTACTCGACGAGTTGAAAACTTCCTCTGCTTTCTTCCTAATTTCCTCAAGAGAAGGCATCCCAAGATTTATATTTTGAATTGTTTCTGCTAACAGCCAGCACAAATCATTGTATGAGTATTTTTTTAGAGAAAGGTAATAGGCTCCTTCTTTAATTTGCGATTCGAGACCAATCTCCTCCTCCTCATCTTCTTCATCAACATCCTCTTCAACTACTACTTCAACTACTTCTTCTACTATTTCTTCAACTTCCTCTTCAAATCCCAGCGACTCCAATACTATTACCGTTTCGTCTGGTTCGTCTACTGGTGCTTCAATTTCTAATTTGTTATATTCTTCCAACTGTGCCAACCCCGCCGATATCCTCGCTCCAGACTCATCCTCCGCTTCATCTTGAGCCTCTGTATCGAACACGGGTTTTGGAGATTCAGTAGGTTCCTTTAATATTAATTCGGGTCTGCGTTCGATTGTTTCACCCGGTATTAACCCTTTTTTTAATTCGTCCATCATAGATAGAAACGATCCGTATTCTCTATCTTGCTTCATTATCAAAATTTTACAGGCACCTCCCCGGTCATTATCGAATTTTCTAGCCCAAGCTGCCGTTATATCTTTTTTAAATTGAGGAACATCAAGTCCTACCCAGATAAATACTGTATTTTTCTTAACATCGTCAATAAGATACACGCTCTGGTTATCAAATTCTAATTTATTTAATTCGATTAAATCGCCTTTTTCATTAATTGTCAATAATTTCATTAACTATCACTGATCCAAAGATGTGAGATTATAAAAATAGATTCAATTAAAGTTTAAAAATCTTTATCTAATATATCATTGCTTCATTTCGATCGGACGTATTAATGGATTAATACTTATTAATCTGTTAATATTTAAAATTTTCTTTAAATCTAAATGAATTACCAATGTACTATATTTCCCAAAATCTCTTAGTTAGGTGAGTGTTGGATTAAAAAAATAGAATTATTTTCTGAAAGTGGAAAGTCGCGCGGCTTTTACGATTTAGCAAATCAGCTTAACGATTTGACAGGCAAAGAATGGGTATTTTCAACTAAGTCTGTAATTCCAAAAGGTTTTCCTCCTAGCTTTCAACTTAAGCTTAGAAATAAACACGGTGGACAAAAACCTCCAGAATTATGTGAAATGATTATTAAAACGTTTACAAAAGAAGGAGAACTAGTGCTAGATCCTTTTTCTGGCGTTGGAGGGACGTTATTTGGCTGTTCTTTGAGCAAACGAAATGGTATTGGCGTTGAAATAAATAAGGAATGGATTGATATTTATTATAATGTGTGCGATTTGGAGGCTGTTGAGCCTCATAAAGTGATTCATGGAGATTCTCGTGAGATACTTCAAAATTTAATCGCCAGAAATAATAATAAATTTGATTTTATCTTAACAGATGTCCCTTATTGGAAGATGGACATCGTTGAGAAATCGAAAGGAGTGTACAAAAAAGTAGGGGAAGAGTCAAAAGGTGTGTATTCAGATAAATCGAAATTATCTAGATTTAGCGATGGTTCCGAACATATTAAGCGAACTAAAGAAGAATGGGAGTTGTTGATCAAAAGTGTTTTTACAAAATGTTTCACTCTTTTAAAGCCAGGACGATATTGCGCTGTATTTATCGGAAACATGTACCATAATGGGCAATACCTTCTTTTAAACGCCGACATCGCACGAATTTTAAGCCAGATTGGTTTTGTATTAAAAGGAGAAATCGTTTGGTACGATGTAAATAAAAAGCTCCATCTTTATGGGATTAACTATTCGTGGATTCCCAGTATCTCGCACCAATTTATTATGATTTTCAGGAAAGAAAGAACGGAAAAGCTAACAAAAGAGGAAAAAGAAAAAATTCAGAATGATAATATTAAAATGATAGAAGCTAAGCAATCATCTCCATTATGAATTAAAACTTTAATTCATTTTTTAATACTAATGAACATCCAAGCGAGAAATGTTTTAACCTTAGGAATTTGGAAATTAGTTTGAGAAATGAGCTGAAAAATCTCATTATATGTATAACTAGATTGAATTGATCCCAAAGGTTCATGTACTTCTTTTAAAGCTTTTGGAGCAACGACTTTAGTTATAAATGTTAAAAAACCATAAAAAAATCTGCGTGAATCACGTCGAAAATCAAATATTAATAGCATCCCGTCTCTTTTTAAAACGCGATGTATCTCATTAAATCCTTTTAAGGGATTCACCCAATGATGAAGTGAAAAAGTACTTATGATAAAATCAATTGATTCATTTGAAAAAGGTAATTTTTCAACGTTTCCAATTTTAAATTCAATCCTTTCACCCAAACCTCTATCAAGTGCTCGTTTTTTTGCAAATTCAAGAATTTCAGAGGCAATATCAATCCCAATTAAATTGAGATCTGGAAAACTCTCTGCAATTTGAATTAATAAATTTCCAGAACCGCATCCAAGGTCAACTAATGTCCCTTTTGGGTTAAAATCCTTCAGTTTAGATATTACTTTTTTTCGTAACAATCTAAATGGAAGAATGTTTGTCATTTTCTCAAATGCTTTAGCAACCTCAGGACTATCAAGACCCTCAATATTGGGTTTTCGTGGACTTCTTTTTTTTCGAGGAAATCCAAATATAATAATTAAAATTACAACAATTCCTATAGTTGCGAAAAAAATACACCAGAAACTCATAATTTCATTTTAGAAATCAATATAATTAATACTTCTTACTTAGAGGTTTGAAAAAAAATAAATGAATTAAACTATAAAAATGATGGCGAACCAGATATTTTCATGAACAATATTTTTTTTAAAAATTAATTAAAAACTATTTTTGATAAAAAATGCCGAGATACCAAAACATAAGTTCAATTTTCCTTGTTGGAATTGTATTCAACCTTTTTATAGAATCCTTTTATAACGTGATTGTAGATATTAATGCGTATATTTTTATGAATTTCTCAGAGATTCTTACTATAATGCCTACCTTGGT
>JABCSY010000031.1 GCA_018238625.1 Promethearchaeota archaeon | reverse complement strand
ATAAAAATAGAACATTTGGAGAACGATCTCGATAGAAAAAACAAAGATTACATAAGATATTTATCTTCTATAAAGAACGAAAGAGAAGAATTTCAAAAAGCTGTTAAAAAGATTCTAAACGAGGAAGTTAAATTAAATATTACGTTCTCATTTTAATTTTTTAGACAATTTGATAACTAATTTTAAAATCTCGGTTATTTCTTTTTTGCGGAGTTAATTTCTTCTTTTTTTTCTTCTTTTTTTTTTTGTTTCGTTATTTTCATGTAAACCTCTTTCAACTTCGTATCCTAAAACGGCATCTAATTCTTGACCCTGACGAATGCCATCAGGTATCGCTTTATTTTTTTTAAATCTTTTTAATTTAGACCTTTTAGAATTCATTTAATCATTCCCTTTTCATTCATATTTTTATATATCTATTAATTGGTCTTAATAATTTTAAAATTTCGGTTATTTCTTTTATTTCTTTTTTGTAAAGTTAATTTAAGATTTTTTTTTAGAAACTTATATGTCTCCGTTTCAACTAAATTAAAGATTTTAAAGTATTCATAGGCTAATACTAAATCTTGCTTAATATCAATATCAAAACTTGATTTGAATGAGTCATATATCGTTACCTTCAAGTTTCTTTCCTGGGCGTCTTTTAGTAACGCGACAAAAGAAGGAATGTTCGGATCTGAAAAATGTGTGGGCAAAATATCGGGAGGATTTCTTCCAAAAATAGAAATACCGGCCGAATGAATAGCAGGACATACGACCAGTTGATTTTTTTTCATTAAATTACTTACTTCAATAAAATTTCTTTCGGATATTAAAATAACATCTAAAAATGTAAAAATCGTTTCTGTAGCGTTAAATTCTTCAATGGCTATATTATTTAAATCTCTAATAACTTCGTCAAACGATTTTCTTGGTACTGTGAAGTGCTCCTTTATCCCAACTAAACCATATTCTTCTGCTAAGTCTAATATTTCACCACTATTACAGTAAACTACTTTTTGGTCAAAACAATTAACGTTAACTACTTTATTTGCTAAGTCTATAAACATAGCTATTGTTAAATCTTTGAGTAATTCTTTTGAAAAGCAATCTCTAAGACGAGATTTAGTTCTTGACAAAGGGGCGATAGGGATTAAAAGAATACTCATTATGAAATTTAGGTATAGCTAAAATATAAAATATATCAAAATTAAAATTTTTAAGTAACTATTTTAAATTATTCAAAATTTGAATGGATAAACTTTCGAATGCTGCATCCACGTTTTCATTAAGTTTAGCGGAAGTCTCAAAATATTCTACTCCAAGCTCATTTACCCTTTCATCGATAAGAGACTGGTCAATTTTCCTTTCAAGGTCCATTTTGTTTCCAACTATTATATATGGAATATCACCGCTTAATTCCTTCAATTTAGAGAGCCAAAAGTTTATACCCTTGAATGATGATAATTCATTTAAATTGAAAACAATCATAGCCCCGACCGCTTGAACAAAATAGTATTCATTGCTAAAGAGCTTATCCTGTTGACCGCCTATGTCCCAGAAATAGAGTTTAAAGCCTTTTTCTTTAATATCCTTCTTCAATTCAAGGTTTTCTAATTTTAATTTGTCAATTACTTTGCTCAAATCAATCTCTTTAATTAAAAAATTAGCACCAAGAGTTGGAACTGATTCTTCGGTAAATTTACCATCTACATATCGAGATAGTAGGCTCGATTTCCCCACAGAAGGGTCTCCACACAAAATCACTTTACCACGATATGACATGCTTTTTTAGCCCTATGATTTTAAATCGTATTTGATTAACATTCGCGTTAAAATTTAAACTTATTTTTATTTCAATTTGTCCTTTTTATTCGTAATTATAAACTTCTATTTTTTTAATAAATTTGATTAAATTTATTTACATTTGGTATGGAGGTTTTGCGGGAGTTAGCTTAATTTCTTTCGTTTCGGAACTAATAAAGTGTTTGAAGAGATGTTCGTAACCAATAATTTGGCTTATTTTACCGTTTTCTAACCATATTCCGGATGTATATTCTGGAGCTTCTTTGACTTGATCGAGGGTCGTTATTAGGAACCCGTGGTCCGCAATCAATAAACCGAAAGGGATTACATTATCTCCTTCAATTGAATGTATTTTAACAGAAATTTTTAATAGTTTTTTAATTTCTTCTTTTAAATCCTCAAAATACTTAAAGGCAATTATAATTTCCATTTCGGATGAAAATTTTTTGTTCCATAATTCCTTTAAAATCCATTCAAATCCCCCTAATTCTCTCATCAGTAAATCAGGCGTTATGATAAAATAAATCCGGTTTTCTGACGAGCTAATTAATTCCTTAATTTTTGTTCTAATTTTTACTCGAGAATTTATTGCCCAAACTCTGGGCTCAGATTCCTCTTTATCGATTTCCAAGTTCCCTATGGCTTTTTCTAGCATTAAAGTATCTTCGATTTTCTTTTTGTAGCCTTCTCTAATAGTTTTGAATATTTTTTCGATAGGAATTATTTGATAATCTGCGCCCCTCTTTACCGGTTCTTTTTGGATAAAACCTTTTTCAATCAACCGATTAAGACTATCGTATACTCTAGCACGATCGACCCCAGAAAACTTTGCTATATCTGCAGGGCTTAAAATCTTATATTTAGCAAGAGTTAGTATAACTTTGGAATCATTTTTAGTAAATCCTAACGACTGTAGCGAGAGTTCGATCTCAGATTCTTCAAGCTTTATATTATCCCGATGAAACGTCAAATTTGGAATTTAATTCTTTTTTAATTCGTATTAAATATCTTATTTTAGAACTATTATTTAATATTAATTTTTCAAAAAAAAGTTAACACTTTTATTAAAATGTCTAATTCTGCTAAATATTTGATGACACGCATAAGAAAGTCCTTAAAGTTAATAGTCCTATTGTTTAAAACTCAAATGTTAATTTAATAAAAAATGAAGATTTCGAACATTTACATGATGTTAAATCTTTAATAAAAAAAGAACTTTTCGAACTTTTGCATGAAATCCTTTTTAAAATCACATTCTAGTGAAAATAAACAATCAAAAAAAATTTATTCCCTATTTAATAAATTTTAAAAATTTATTTTAACAATGGTATTTTGTCGGACAGATAATCTTTAGTACATTTTAGATACATAATAACTAATTAACAAAATTTCCATAAAGTATTATTCCGAACCATAATATTTATATAATAGAAAATCGTAGTTATTATTAATTATAAATTTAATTTAAAACAGTTTAATTTTAAAAAAAATTAGTGGAGGAATAAATCATGGCAAAAAAAGCCCCAGCAAAAAAAAGCGATAGTTATATTGCAAAAGCACCAATTCGGCGATTAATGAAAAAAGAAGGCGCTGATTTAGTTGCTGCCGATGCTTTAGATAAACTTATCGGTTTTCTCGAAAAAACAGCCGCAGACGCAACCAAAGAAGCTATTAAGATTACGAAAGCTGATAAGCGAAAGAGAGTTACTGCTGCTGATATTCGAAAAGCTACAAGATAAGTGTTTAAGTTTTTAATAATTTAGTTTTTATCTTTTTTTTCTTATTATAATCTGCTTATTATGTTATCTTTTCAAGATTATCTTTACTTATTGTCTTAGCTATCTATTAAAACGAGTTGGTTATCAATACTTCCTTTATCTTTCCTCTTTTACTTCCATCGCTATTTATAGCTCTTTTAGCGTAAAGGACATTTATTTGATAATCTTTGTATAAATCTAAAATAAAATCAGAATAAGAATTACTCAGCATTACTTTACAACCTTGCTCATCTAAATTTTTAAATACGTTAAAAAGCCTGATTTGGTCTTCTTTACCAAAACTACCTTTAGTATAACTGGTAAAATTAGCAGAACTCGATATTGGAACGTAAGGGGGGTCAAAATAAATGAAATCATCTTTTTCCGCAAAATCTAAACATTTTTCAAATGAGTCGTTTATTAATAAAACATTTTTGAGTGCTTTATAAACTGCATATAAATTTATCTCGTCGCAGAATTTAGGGTTCGTATACTTTCCAAAAGGCACGTTAAACTGTCCTTTGCTATTTACTCTATACAATCCATTAAAACAACAGCGATTCAAATATATAGTTCTTGAAGCCTTGTCAACATCTGTTAATTTATTATATTCTTCGGGATTTCTATCCTTACTCCGTACTTCGTAATAATAATCTTTTTCATTTTTGTGGTTTTTAAGGGATTTTACGAGTTCAGGAACATTGTTTTTTATTGTATTATAAGCATTAATTAATTCTTTATTAATATCTATTAAAATTGCTTTTTTCGGCAAGATATAAAAAAATAATGCCCCTCCTCCGATAAAGGGTTCAATATATTTATTAAAATCATTTGGGAGATATTCATCAATTTGAGAAATTAACTGTCTTTTACCGCCGGCCCATTTTAAAAAGGGTTTAGGCACATCTACGATAGTTTTCTTACGTCTATTTTGCTTTTTTTTAACATCAAGATATTGAATTTTTTTATCGTCTTTTCCTAAAAAATTTTGCAATGATTTTTGGCTCAAGCTTTTTTCATTCAACGTTAATGTTTCGTTTATTCTAATATTGTTAAATCAGTTAAATTTAATATTTCTATTGATATCAACTATTTAATTAATTTTATTAAGAGACAAATATCTTAAAATCAAGGATTAAAAAAGAAAGATATCTTTTTGTTTTTAGAATTATTCAAACTTCTCAAAAAATTCCTTATTAAGAAATTTATCGATATTATCCTTTAATTTTTTCCTTACGGAATCCAATCCTTCAGGAACAATTCGAGTTTTGCTAAAAATATCAATATATCCTAATTCGGAGCCATATCTTGGAACTAAATGGAAATGCAAGTGTTCTATACTCGCTCCTGCGTCTTTTCCTTGGTTAATTCCAATATTATACCCCCTTGGATTGTATAATTCATCAAGTAATAGTTGTAAGCCTTGAATCGTTCTATTTAAATGTAATAGTTCCCCTTTAGTTAATTCAGTAAATTTTGTGATGTGCCGATTGGGCACGCACATGAGATGTCCGGGATTAAAGGGATATAAGTTTAACACAACAAAGCAAATATCATCTTCGTAAATTTTTAATAAAACTACTCTTTCGTCATTCCTTCTGATAGAGCATAAAATACAATCAACGTCAGGTTTTGTTTTTCCTTGAACATAATCTAATTTTCCTAACGCTTGTAGCCATTTTTCGAAAATTACATTTCACCTGCTCATCAAATTAATTGTTACGAATATATAGAGAAATCTGAAGTAAAATCTTTAGATTTAGAATAATCTCCGGGTTTGATTTTACCCATACAATATTCAGTTAAAATCATGTTTGAATAAGCTGCACAAGTAAATACCTTACGTACGCTTTTAAAAAAAGAGTTTTTTGAAATAGTGCCATCTTTTTTAAGGAAAATTTGATCGCTAATTTCGTAGCGAAATTTCTGAGTATCGATCCTGAAAAAAACATCTCGAATTAGAAAAAATTTTCTCAAATCCATGAAAAATTGTAATTTTTTGTTATCTTCTAAAGCGTTCAAGGCATCTACTTGTTGAGGGGCTATTTGAATTGGGTTAGAAATTATAATTAAATCTTTACTTTTAGGTTTTAAAACGACCATTTTTTGTGCTATAGGACTAGGCGGGAATACAAATTGAAAGCCAAATTCAAGTTTCTTATCATCAATTGGAATTTTTTTTCTTAAAAGACCTTCATCTAATAGGTATTCTTGGATTAGATGTTTTATATTACTCTCGTTATCAGTCATTATTATATGTAATCTTTGATTCGATATAAAACATACAATTTTTAAGGGATGGATTAATTATCTGATGATTACTTAAATCTTGAAATTATTACTAATAAGTATAAATATATCGACTAACAATCAGGATTTAGACAATAATCTAATGGCTCTAATCCCAGAGTAATTTAGATCCGCATTTAGGACAAGGATTTGAATTAACAGGTATTAATTGATGGCAAATAGGACAATTTTCTGCAGGTTTAGGTTGATTTGAGACGCTTTGCAAAGCAATAGGTTTCGAATTTTGATTGTGTGCGGTTGAAATGGGAATATTCGGAGTAGTAAAACCGTTTTTGGTTTTAAGAGATTCGATGAAATCTTGTTCTGCTTGATTGGTTTTCTTGGTTAAAGAGTTCGCACCCGTTATTATCATACACGCAACTATGCCTAATGGGATGAATGTCATTTCATTAAAGGGTAATTCTTCCAATAATAACCCAACTACAATAAATAATAATATGGCAACACCAATTAACACGCCAATGAGGCTTGAACGAATCGATTTATTTACTATTTTTTTATATTCGGCGTAATCATTATCCGTTAAAGTGATTCCATATTCATTTTTTATCTTAGACTTAAAGAGAACCTCTTGTTTCATAGTTTAGTAGTAAAATTACAGTAATTTAAGCTTATGTTTATACAAAAGGGTATAAGAACATCATAAAATGGAGAAGAGCTATAGGTGTGGTTGTGATTTAGAAAATGTGTTTAATAAATTATTTATCCCCTCAATTCAAAGAAATGGTGAGTGTGGACATAATCGTTGTAAGTAAAGAAAGTGCAAAAATAATGATCGTATAAAAAGTAGATGAAAAATTACCAAATTAGGTTAATATTTACCTTTTGGTCTAGTTTGGGGTTGAACTCCTGCGTTCTTTAATTTCTCAATGTTTTTTACTAAATCTTCTAAAGAAGTGCTGTAAATAACTTGTAGATCGTCTAAATCTATAAATAAGAAGCCAACAATCCCCAATCCCATCAATTGATTATCTTTATCGATAAAAGTACTATCAAGATTCATTTTAATCGCTTTTTTATTGCCCTCTAATTCAACAAGCTGCGGTTGACAAGCAGTATACCCCGCTCCTCTATTTTTAATCAAATAACTCATTATTGCGTAGTCTAATTCGTCGTTAATCTCTCCTTGCTCCTGGAGAATTTTTACCACATTTGGAGGGTTTTGCGATGACATTTTTATATTTAAACTATATCATTTAAACAGAAATTTAAAGGGATAAAATTCACCTTATGGATTTTATTTTAATAAAAAAAATTTATTTTTCAATAATAACTTCATCAACCGAATGCAAAGCACAGTTCATGCTTTCTAAAATGTCCTTTATTGAATCCAATGTAAGGTCTTCCGTACCTTTTACGGTTAGAAAAATTGAGGTTGTTTTTTGGTCTATCTCGTCTGTCTTAATCTGTACATATGTAACGCCCTTAGTTTCCATTAAAGTGCGGCCGATTAGTTCGTTATCGGGACTGTGTGGTTTCAAAACATCTAATTTGAAAGTAATATTCATGATTTAATAAATTAAATATCTAATTAAAATTATTTCAATAATTGATTAATTTGTATTTATAATTTATTTTTATTAAAGTTTATAAAAATTGTTCAAGGGTTTCAATTAATTTAGATGGAATTTCTTCTAGTTCGATGAAAAAGAAAATGATACGATGGGTATAGCAATCGTATTTAGTAACATGTTTAATTGCTCGTTCTATTCGATAAATCTTGTAATATTGTTTCTCTTATTTTTCTCTTACCCAAACTTGAAAATTACTCTCTATTAACAATAAATCCCAGCCTTCTGCAGCTATTTTATTTAATTGTTCCTCTAACTTATTTTTAAATTTACCAGTGGTTAAAGATCCTTTAAAAATTTCAATTCTATATTCTTTCATATTTGATACCTCTTTTTCAATTGTTTAATTATTGGTTATAATAATTTTTAGTTTATAAAAATTTTTCAAGAGTTTCAATTAATTTAGATGGAATTTCTTTAGGTTCAATAATTTTATTAGCTTTCTTGAAAAATTCTCTTTTCAAGTAATTTGGAATTTTAGTGTTTAAAGCGATAGAACGCGATCCTATGTTAATCGCTGCTTCAATATCTCGCCCAGTATCCCCTATAACAACAATTTGATCAGGTTTTACATCTATTTTCTCACATATGTGTTTTAAATGATCCGGGTGCGGTTTAAGATTTTTAGTATCGTCGCGACCTACTATGACTTTAAAGTAGTGAAAGATACCGGCTGTTTCCAGTGAGATTCTTGCGTTGTTATGAGTATTATAGGTAAAAACAGCTTGTTTAAGTCTTTTCTTTTTTGCAAACTCTAAAACCTGGTCTATACCCTGAGTTAAAGTCGCTTTAATGGCTGCTTCGTGTTCGACTAGAATTACGGCGTTATTCACTTCTTTAATAATTTCTTTAATTTTTTCGGAAGAAAGCCCTAACTCATTAAATATTACTCTGGAGATTTTAACATTTTCTAAAATAGGCATTTCAATAGAGAGGTTATCCTTTGGAATCCCATAGTCCCTTAATACTTTAATAGCCTTCCTTCGAGCTTTAACCGAGTTAATTTTAAAATCTATTAAAGTACCGTCTAAGTCCCATATAATTGCTTTAATAGGTTTTTCGTTCATCTAAAATACCAAATCGGAATATATAGGCCCTGTAGGCGTTAAAACAGACTGTTTTAGTTTTACTTGGTTTATATTGAAAGGTCCAAATTCTAAATTTTTATTCTCGTTAATTAGTTTTTTTAGTACATCAAAAGTTTTATAATCTACTTTATCCCTTCTCA
Source organism: Promethearchaeota archaeon (assembly GCA_018238625.1). GTDB lineage: Archaea > Asgardarchaeota > Lokiarchaeia > Sigyniarchaeales > SOKP01 > SOKP01. The sequence continues at coordinate 30,936 of JABCSY010000031.1, read as the reverse complement.
ATCTTCCTATCGTAAGATGCGGTTTGAATCCAGTTCGCTTATCTTTTTGAATTTTTAATCGCTCAAATAAGAGCATTTCAGTTGTATTTTTAATTTGTTGTAAAAATTGAACATCTCCAATAAGTTTTACCCATAAAACAGAGAATTTGTTAAATTGACCTACCCCTCTAAGACTATATTCTATGGTTTTTCCTTGAAACATGCTTTTGTTTACGTCTTCTTTCAAAATTTCATAAATTTTTGGTGCCACGGATTCAGAAATGTTTCCCAAAAACTTTACGGTCATGTGGAGGTTTTCTGGTTCTACTACTTTAAGTTTAAGCTGATTTTTTTTTAATCGAGATGAGAAAGCCTGAATTTTCTCGATCGTATTATTATCTTTTAATTCGATCGCTATAAATGCTCTAACCATGATTACATCCAAATTATCTTTAATATTACAAGATTTTTGACGGTCTACCTTTCAATTTTGCCGGGAAGGTAGAAATCATACTTTTTCTTAAAGACTTTAGTTTTAAGAAATCTATCAAAGCGTCTCACACTTTGAAAAAGAACCCACATACTACTGTCGCTCTTGTAATATTTTTTAATTTCTTCTAATGATAACGGTTCTATATCGAAATCATTTGCTTCTTCTTCGAAGAATTTATTGACAAGGTTAATTAATTCAGGGACAAGTTCGGGTTTTTGTTCCTTAAAGAAATTTGCGACTAGATCAATTGTAACCTTCCTCCAGTCGTAATATCTCCCGACAGTTTCTTCAAGAAATAAAGCTTTTAATAACCACCTAAGAAATGAAGGGGCGCTTTTTAAAAATAGGACCGCTTCCATAGCTTCGTTACCATTAACCCTAAACATTGGCGTACTTGTATCGAAATACATTAATTTTGTATTAAGATCAATTTTTGGATTGTTGGGATCGAAACCAATAATGGCAAAGTTAGATATTTGACCATCTAATCCTAAATCTATAGTATTATGGTTTTTAGCGTAATCCCACACTTTCTTCATTTCTCTCATTACAAGTAGAATTAAAGTTTTAATGTCTTGCTCGCTCAATTGATGAATTACTTTATTCCCTACTGATTCTGCGGGGAATTTTTCTTGAACGCAATAAAATTGAATCTTACCCTCTTCGTCTTTAAACCATGCTACATCGTACTCAGGCATATTTAGCCCCACATCTTCTTTTAAGAGTCTATTGTACTCGTTATATGCCCAAATATGTCTTTCAACTTGCGTTTCGTTATCAAAAATCGGAATCCTTTTATAAGCTATTTGCTCTGGGCTATTTAAAAGCTCAAAAACGAGGCTTATTTCACCGTAACCTAAAATCTTTATCGGCACTTCTCCTTTTTCTGGATCTGAAGTATCAATTGACTTCTCTAACTTTTTTAAAACTTCAATATCAATTTTCATATCTTATCATTTTACTTCTTTAATATTTAAAGAAATTAACTTAAATCTTTATAAAATTAACTCAAAAGTTCAATATTAATATTTTCCAAATTTCTCTACTAAGGTTTTTGCAATTCCTAAATTTCTGCTTGCCATAGTAAACGGTTCCCAAGGCCACTCGCATCCTGCAGCATACATAAACATCCCACCTGGTTTTCCTAATTCGATTGTTTTTTCCACTTCGCTAATAACATCGCTAATTGAATAAGTGGTACTTCCCAATATCTGTGTATTAGTATTTCCTCTAATACAATTATTTGTCCCGATCTTCTCTTTAGCTAATTTTAAGTCTACTTGATAATCTAAATCTAAAATTGCCGCGTTTGTGTTTGATATTAACTTAAGCATGTCTCTCCCTTCCTTATCTATCACCGAATTATCGCCACAAACATGATATAGCACCGGAACTTTACTCTGAATATCATCAAATAGTTCTTTTGTTGCCTTTAAACAGCATTTTTCATACCGCATTGGACCAATTTGAGATATCGCGGAATCACCAGCACCAATAATATCCGCTCCAACTTCGATCTGCATTTTAGCAAACTCTTTTTGTATTGGTAGTATTCGATTTATGAGATCTCTTATCCTTTTTTCCCAATCTTGATGCTTACATAACATCAGAACATTTACCAAATCGAATAGACAGCAAATTTCAGCAAAGGGGGCCTCTATCCATCCGATAATGCATTGTTCACCTCCAACTTTTTCGCTCAATAGCTTGACAGCGTTAACCCTATTTATTATTCTCACATTTGAATTTAAATCAGGTAATTCAAGTGAGTCAAATTCGTCAATTTTCAAGTAAGTTTTTGCTACAGGAGTATGACTCTTCCAATTTATTTCCACGCCCCACGCATTAGCTTCGCGGTATGCGTCTGTAGATACGTTCACATGATCAATTCCAAAAAAATCTGAGCATTTTGTTTGGGCTTTAGCCAAAATTTCGGGGTTTTGACAGTATTCGCGATTATAATCGACATTGTTCAAACTGGCTGCAAGATGCATAATAAATGGGTTAAAGGGTATCTTCTCGGGAGTCCCCTTAATCGCAGAGAAAGTCAATTCCAAAGAATTCATTTTTCTTGAAAAGTTTCATTAATTTTTTCTTTTCTATTTATATTAAATTTGGTTAAGTTTTTATTTATAATAATTCTTTTTTTCTCATGGAAAAATTAGGAGAAGATTATATACCTAGACCGGAATACCCAAGACCGCAATTTGTAAGGGCAGATAATTGGATAAACCTTAATGGAGAATGGGATTTTAAATTTGATGATTTTAATATAGGTTTAAAAGAGCGGTGGTACAAAAAGCAGGCATCAAAAAAATATGATCAAAAGATTATGGTGCCATTTTGTTTTCAAAGTGAATTGAGTAGAGTTAATATTCAAGATTTTCATGATATTGTTTGGTATAAAAAAGTTCTTAATTTGCCAGCTAATTTCAAAGAAAAGCGAATCCTGTTGCATTTCGGGGCCGTAGATTATCTTTGTAGAGTTTATCTAAATGGAGAGTATATAGGGAGTCATGAAGGAGGATATATTGGGTTTTCGCTTGATATCACAGATTATGTTGAGAAAGAAAATTATTTAGTTATTCGTGTAGAAGATCCAAGCACAGATAATGAGATCCCTCGAGGAAAACAGTATTGGAGAAAAGATAATGCGGGTATTTTTTATTCTAGAGTTACAGGTATTTGGCAAACTGTGTGGGTCGAATGTGTTGACTTAAATTTCTATTTAAGAAAAGTAAAAATTACGCCTGACATTGATAATTCTTTAATAAATCTTGGATGCGATATTTTTGGGATTGGTTTTGATGATCTTTATATTCAAGTCTCGATTCAGTTTGAAAACGATTTAATATCTGAATTTGAAACGAAATTAAATTTCTTAGGTAGTATTAGTAAAAAGAAAAGAGGTAAAAATATTGTTAAAGAAAAAGGTGGATTTTACGAAAAAATATTTGGTTTTATTAAAAACCCAAATCAATTTCAACTTAAAATAAGTATTCAGAAAGATAAACTAGAATTGTGGGATGTTGACGCCCCTAATCTATATGACCTCCATATTTCAATTTATAACAAGAAAACGGGGGAAATCTACGATAAAGTTAAATCATATTTTGGGATGAGAAAAATTTCGATATCTAAAGGGATTGAAAGTATTAATGGTTTTAAAACTGCAAATAAGGTAATTCTATTGAATAATTCCCCTATATATCAAAAATTATTCTTAGTTCAGGGTTATTGGCCAGAAAGTTTATATACTGCCCCTTCTGATGACGCAATAAAACGGGATGTTCAGATTATTAAGGATTTCGGATTCAATGGAATAAGAACACACCAAAAAGCATTCGATCCGAGATTTCTCTATTGGTGCGATAAGATGGGAGTTTTAGTATGGAGCGAGACCGGAAATGCCTATGTTTTTTCTAAAGATTCCCAACTCAGATTAATGAACCAATATATAGAAATGATAGAAAGAGATTATAATCATCCTTCAATAATCGCTTGGGTTATTTTAAACGAAAGTTGGGGCGTAGGTAATGCGGATAAAGACAAAAGAATGGTTGACTATATCGCTTCTATGTACTTCTTAATAAAATCAATTGATCCAACAAGATTAATTATAGACAACGATGGATGGTGGCATACAATTTCTGATGTTTGTACGAAGCATTTCTATTTAGATACAAAATTATTACCAAAAAATTTCGATGAGGAGAAAAGTTTAAAATCACCTGATCAGATAGTTCCAGATTATTATCTCGAACCTTATCATTATAATGATGAACCAATTGTATATAGTGAAATCGGAGGTTATGGTCTTGACCATTACGGGGAAGGAACAAAAGATTTTTATTATCAGGTATTTAGTTCCCCTGAAGAACTTTTAACCAAGATTATAAACCTTTTAGAGGAATTCGATAGAAGAAAAAAATGGATTCATGGATTTTGTTATACTGGGCTTTACGATCAATTTCAAGAAATTAATGGTTTATTAACTCTTGATAGAAAACCAAAATTTCCGCCACATAGATTAAAAGAAATCCTTGATACCATGTTTTATTAAATATTTTTAAATTTACAAAATGAAATTAATTGATTATGCTTAAAAATTTAACGCCTAATATAAAAGAACTTATAGTTATTTATGGTACTGGTCTGATAATGACTGTATTTTCAGGAATCTTTTTTATTATTATAGGATATCCGCTAGTTATTACGGCAACTGGAACATTAAATATTAAAACACCTCCAATCTATATGGTTCCAATCTTCATTCCTTATGGAATTCTAATAGGTGAACTGATTTGGATCTGGAATGAAAAAGGGAAAAGTATTCTCCTTACCCTCTTTTTTTTTGAATGCATCATAGTTGCTGCGTTTTCTTTTATTCGATACATGATTGGTTTTCCGTTTAGTGGTCATGCGATTATATTATTTTTTTATTTACCTCATCAAGCGATAAATAATAGATTTCAACATCCATTAAGATTTCTTATTGGATTAGGAGTTCTTTTGATAACCGGGATTTATAAAATTTTTCTCTGGAACGACCCCATTACTTTCTTATTAGGAGCAGTATTAGGAATCGCATTATGGCTTCCAGGATTTTTATATCGACTAAAAAATCCTCTTCCTCTTCCTCTTCGAAAAGAGAATTGTTGAATGTTTACATTTGATTTAGATTAAAGTTATATTTATTTTTAGATTTAAATATATATTATTACCTAGGAATTAGCAGGTTTAAAGATTCATATGGCAAGACCTTTATGGTTTGTAAATATACTTGAAAAAACTTTCCCAAATATTAAATTAATAGCAAAATTAACAAGAGTTCCAATCGTTGGAAAATTTTTTGATTTTTTGCTGTTTAAAGGGGATGATATTGTTTATTTAACACAAGATAAAATAATTTCTATTAATAAAGAAGTTGAGAAAGACTCGGACATGGTATTACCCTCGAAAGTTTTAGAATATTTTATCAATAAAGCTAAATATCACTGGATAATGAATGTTTGCATTTGTAGAAAATCAATGCAATGTAAAGACTATCCGATTAATTTAGGCTGTTTATTTCTGGGAGAGGCTGTTTTAGGTATTAATCCTCAATTAGGGCGACTTGTCTCAAAAGAAGAAGCGCTAGACCATATAAAAAAATGCAGAGAAGCTGGTTTAGTGCATATGATAGGAAGAAATCGATTAGATAAACAATGGCTTGGCGTAAGTCCTGGTTTAAAGCTCCTCAGTATTTGTAACTGCGACCCTTGCTGTTGCCTATGGCGTATAGCACCTGTTGTAGCCGATAAGATTGGTTCCAAAGTGCACAAAATGCCGGGAGTGAGTCTAATGGTGACTGATAAGTGTATTGGATGTGGAACTTGCTTAAAAGGTGTGTGTTTTGTTGATGCGATTTATATAATTGATAATAGGGCTATAATTAGCGAGGAATGTCGGGGTTGTGGTCGATGCGTTGATATCTGTCCTCAAAATGCTATCGAACTTGTAATTGAAGACAAAGAATTTGTTGAAAAAACAATCAAGCATATAGACAAAATTGTTGATGTTACCTAATTTTAAATCAGATGAATCTTAATTCTTTAATGAAATGAGAATTAAGGACTTCAAGTTAGAAGAATATTTCGCAAAGTATGAATTTAATGTTAAATACTCTTTGTGTTCCTCAGACTGCGAATCATTTAGCGTAGATGAATTGCTAACTTTAGAAAAGGATTCCTTAAAAGATCTTAAAGAAGTCTGGCTAGGTTATACTGAATCTCTTGGCAATCCTTTGTTAAGAGAAGAAATCTCTAAATTGTATGGCGATATCAAAACAGAAGAGATAATTGTTTTTTCTGGAGCTCAAGAAGGAATTTTTATTTTTATGAATGTTTTATTAAAGAAAGGAGATCACGTGATCGTTCAATATCCGGCTTATCAATCACTATACGAAATCGCTAACGCTATAGGATGTAAAGTAACTAAGTGGATAATGAGTGATGATAACAATTGGGAACTTGATTTGAAATTCTTAGAATCAAACATAGAAAAATCTACTAAATGTATTGTTGTAAATTTTCCACATAATCCAACTGGGCACCTCATCTCAAAAAAGAATTACGAAAAAATTATTAAGATAGCTAAAGAAAGCGATATTTACGTTCTTTCTGACGAGGTTTATAAATTTCTGGAGTATAACGAAGCCGACAGATTACCATCTGCTTGCGATCTTTACGAAAAAGGAATATCAATAAATGTGATGTCAAAAGCATTTGGCCTTGCTGGGTTAAGAATTGGATGGATTGCAACAAAAAATAAAGCACTTTTCAAAAAAATCGCTTCTTTCAAGAATTACACTACTATTTGCAATAGTGCTTTAAGCGAGTTTTTTTCAATATTGGCTTTACGTAATAAAGACAAAATTATTAAAAGGAATTTGGACATTATTAATAAAAATCTGAACCTACTGGATAAATTTTTCGAAAAATATTGTAAATATGTAGCTTGGGTGAGACCTAAAGCAGGTTCGATTGCTTTTCCAAGGCTGTTAATTGAACAAGATATTGAAGAATTTTGTCTTGATTTATTAGAAAAAAAGGGTGTGCTATTGATGCCAAGCACTAAATTTGATTATGGAACATCTCATTTTAGAATTGGATTTGGTCGAAAGAACTTACCTGATGCCTTACAACATTTTGATAACTATATGACTGAAAATTATGGTTAATAATAATTGTAGAACATTTTCAATGGTTATCTGGGAGAAAATCTGAAATATTTACTATTGAATTTTTGAATACTTAAACTATAAAGGCGATGTAACTCTCTTTTACTAAATATTGGGTTATTTTTTAGTAATTATTACTTCTTAATATTGAAGATTTATTCATCGATTAAAATGATGCTTTTTTGATAAATGCATCAATTTTAATTTCTTCCTTTGAGATGGGGTATTTAATTATTTTAGTGAATATTCCCGCTCATAGATTTATCCATAATAAAACAATGATATATGAGTAGGTTATACCCATAAAAGAAAGAATAGTATGAATAAAAATGTTAAAAGAAACACAAAGAATGACCGGAACGGTCAAATGGTATAATGAGAAGAAAGGGTTTGGATTTATAACCCTTGATAGGGGTGGTAAGGATATTTTTTTACACCATACTGCACTGCAACCAAACGAAGATAATAATATCACCAGTGGTGATTGTCTTACTTTCACAATTCAACCACAAAAAAAAGGTCTTGCTGCTAAGCAAGTAACACGGTTAGAAGAAGTTGTGCAATCTAGGATATCAAAAAAAAATAAACCATTACAAGACAACCAAATTGATAGTGGTTTAAATTTTGCTGATCTTGATTTAGACTCTAAGATTTTACAGGCAGTAAGAGATTCGGGATATGAGGTTCCGACACCAATTCAAGCTCAAGCAATCCCGATTATATTGAATGGAAAAGATATACTAGGTTGTGCTCAGACAGGGACTGGAAAAACTGCTGCTTTCGCTCTTCCTATCTTGCAACGATTAGTTAGTATAAAGAACAACAATGACATGAAAACCAAGCGTAAAATCAGTGTTTTAGTAGTTGCTCCTACAAGAGAGCTTGCAATCCAAATTAAAGACAGTTTTAATATTTATGGAAAATATACTGGACTTAGAAATACTGTTGTTTATGGAGGGGTTGGACAAAACCCACAAGTGAAAAAATTACAACAAGGAGTAGACATTTTGATTGCAACTCCTGGTAGATTACTTGATTTGATCAGGCAAGGTCATATAAACCTCGGCTATGTTGAGGTTTTGATTCTAGACGAAGGTGATAGAATGCTTGATATGGGTTTCATCAAAGATATACGAACCATCATTAACTATATACCTAAAAAGAACCGACAAACCCTACTTTTTTCTGCTACGATCCCACCTGAAGTTAAAAAACTGGCCAATAGTATTCTAAATACACCCATAAGAATAGATATATCACCAGAACAACCAACCTTGGAAAGTCTTAAACAATCTGTATTTTTAATCTCCAAAAATAAAAAGCAAGCATTATTGGAAAAGTTACTCTTCGATAAATCGATTAAACGAGCATTGGTTTTTATGCGCACAAAACACGGCGCCAATCGAGTTGTTAAGATTTTAAAAAGGAAGGGAATACGCACTGATGCTATACACGGGAATAAATCACAAACTGCACGTCAAAATGCGCTTCAAAGCTTTCGTACTGGAGCAATTCGTGTTTTAGTAGCTACAGATGTCGCTTCTCGCGGAATTGATGTGGATGAAATCTCACATGTCATACAATTTGATTTACCAAATGAAGCGGAAACTTATTTACATCGTATTGGGAGGACGGCAAGAGCAGGTGCCGGAGGGATAGCCTACGCTTTCTGCGAGGAGAACCAACGGCCCAAGTTAAAAGAAATCGAGAAGTTAATTCGAATGCGATTAAAAATAATAAAAAATCACATCTAAATCATTAAATTTACGAGTGGTCTATTTATTCTTACTATTCTTTCAGCTTTTATATTAAAAGCAGGATTAATAGAAATAAATTAACGCTGCCAAAGATTCCCAAGACGATCCCAGTATAAAAACTCGCAGCAATCGTACCTTTCGTCTTTTTTTTCATAATAAATCCTAATGTATGAATAATAAAGTTAAATAATCCGAAAATTGAGACTAATATCCCGAAGAAGTATCCAATAACTAATTCTAATATTATAGCCATATAAGTTAACATTGAAAGACTCGTTATTATTGAGGATACAAAAAGATACTTCTTTACAGTCAGAAATTCTATTGTTTGATAGATCCCCATGCTTAATTCTTCAAAAATATGAAGTGTTTGTATCAGTAATAGAAGTAAAAAACAGATTTCAACGATTATAGAAGGCAAATATAATTAAAGAAAATAATGATATATAATTGATTTAAATCCCATTCATTTTAGCCAGAACTTTGTATAGTCCTTGGGTTCCAAGGTTTTCTAATCCTAAAGCTGTGGCTGAAATATAAAATTGATAAGCTAGAGCTAAACCTGGTAGTGATAAATTCAAGTTTTTCGCTTCTTTTAACGCAATGCCCATATCCTTTATGAAATGTTTAATAAAAAAGCCTGGATCGAAATTACCTTTTACAATTCGTGGACCAAGATTGTTTATCGACCAACAACCCGCAGCACCCTTCCCAATAACATTTATTACCTCACCTAAATCATTTCCTGCTTTATAAGCATATAACAAGGACTCTACAACCCCTATCATAGTAGAGGCAATGAGAATTTGATTGCTCATTTTAGTATGTTGCCCCGCTCCTGCTTTTCCCATATATGCGATATTTTTACCCATTAACTCGAAAAAAGGGAACACTTTTTCGTACGTCTCTTTATCGCCACCTGCCATTATTGCTAGCGTTCCGTTTTTAGCGCCAACATCCCCACCTGATACAGGTGCATCGATAGATGATACGCCTATCTTTTTTGCCTCTTCATATACTCTTTGAGCAAGAGAAGGCTCGGATGTCGTCATATCAACGATAATTGCCCCTTTTTTTATCGCTTTTAAAACTCCGTTTTCCCCTAGATAAACATCTTCGACATCGTGAGGGAAACCAACGATAGTAAAAACTATATCGCTCTTTTCAGCAACTTCTTTAGGGTTTGAACACCAAACAGCGCCCACATCAATTAATTCTTTAGCTTTTTCTTTTGTTCGGTTATAAACTGAAACATTATATCCAGCTTTTAAAATATGAGCACACATAGACTTACCCATAACTCCTGTCCCTATCCATCCAATTCGGTTATCCATATCTTTATCAACCTTTTAAGCAAAATTCTTTAATTACTATATTACAGATTAATTTAAGAAAATTTGTAATCTTTATCCTATAAATATTTAGAAAAGAAAATAAGAGTTAATTAGTTTTTTGCTCCCAAAATAGATTACCTTTCTTAACATTATCAATTCGTGTTCTATGTTTAAGCGCAGAAACCGCTTGAACTGCTTCTTTAATTGAATGAAAAGTGGGTATGTATGCGAGTTCAAGAGACTCGATTATTAAAGCGTATTTTGGGACATACGGAACAAAACATACGACGGGCTTATTTTTTGTAGAAACAATATTAGCTATTCTTCTACCTATTTGAAACGATATGTTAGGGGGGTAAGGAAGCAGTAGTAATATTATACACTCAATACGCTCAAGATCAGATAAATATCTTACTATATCTTCAATATCGGTATCGATTACAGAACCCGTTAAATCTATTGGATTATTGAAGGATGCAATTTCTTGGGCAGCGGGATTCATGAGCTCTTTTAAGTCTTTTTTCTCTTGCCTTTCAAGTCGTACAGCATTCAAACCATAACTTTTCAACATATCGGACGCGATTACCCCGTGGCCTCCAGAAACTGAGACAATCACGACATCTCCATAGGTTATAACATTTTTCCCAAACGGATTGCGATGATGCGATAATACATCATAGACTTTTAAGCTCGATAATAGTTCTCTTTCTGAATTAGCTTGTATAATTTGATATTGCCTCAAAGCTGCTGATAGGATTTTATAATCTCCCGCTAAACTAGCTGTATGCGACAGTGTAGCTACTTTTCCTTCCCTAGTTTTTCCTCCAAAGAAAGTTACAACAGTATCCTCTGATTCTTTTGCTAATTGTAAAAACCTTCTTGCTCTCCCTTCCTTAAATCCCTCTAAATAGAACGCAATGTTTGTCGTTTCCTTGTCGACCTTGCTAAAATATTCCAATAGCATTGTTTCGTCAACAACCGCTCGATTTCCTATAGAAACTGCGGTAGATACGCCTATATTTCTCTCCTTGAATTTATTGAAAAATTGGTCTACTAATACGCCTCCACTTTGACTTATTAATGCCACAGAACCTTTCGGCGGTCTCGTGATACGCTCCGTAGGTAAAAAGATTGTGTCTACAAGAGGACTTGCGTAAACACCAAGACAATTCGGACCAAGAACTGCAATATCATTTTCAAAAGCAATTTTTTCCAATATTTGTTGTCTTTTCTTACCTTTTCCCCCTATTTCAGCAAAACCGCCACTAATTATCACGCTTGAAGGAATCCCTAAATCTGCGCAGTCTTGGATGTATCCTAAGGTGTCGTCTGGTCCAACTGCAATAACGAGAAGATCTGGAATCTTAGGTAATTTATCTAACCTTTCATATAATTGAATGCCTTCAATATCCCCTCCAGATGGATAAATTCCAAAAACCTCAACATTCATTTCAAACTCGTTTTTTAATAAAACAATTCTTCCCGGGCTAAGGGGGTTTCTTTTTGAAATACCCACTACTGCCATTGATTTTGGTTTGAATAACTTTTCTAAATCCATTTTAGACAGAACTCTTCAATGTTCTTTATAGTGATTTATTTAATGTGATATATTTGCTAAAGATTAAAATCATATCTATTTTTATCTTATATTTATTTTTGATAATAATTCAACAGAATAAAGATTAAAGAATTAAGGTTCTGACACTATTCAATTTCAAAATAAATATCAAACTTCTAATCAGGGACAAATATTTATTAAAGACAAAAAAGAAATAAGATTAATTTAATAAAAAATTTTATTGGTAATTTATGAACGAAACTGAAAATAGAATTGAAAAAACAAAATTTTCGTATAAGCGCGCGGTTTCCTATAGTATTGGTCAAATCGCGGATATAGCCTCTTACCAAGCATTCACATTTTTGACTTTTACATTTTACTTTGCTGTTGTTAAAATCCCCATAGGGTTAATTGTTGTTGGATTTATTATTTGGTCAATATGGAATAGTTTTAACGATACATTTATCGGTTATTTATCGGATAGAACACATACTAGATGGGGGCGTAGATTCCCTTGGATCATGGTTTCTTTAATTCCAATAGCCATAATTATGTTTCTGTTGTTTACACCGCCAGTATCAATAGGTATCACCGATCCTACTATGAACTTCACATATTTTATAATTATAATCATTGTATTTGAATTATTTTTTACAATGTATGACATAAATTATACTTCTTTGTACCCAGAAATTTTTATAACTGAGGAAGAACGGGCGAAAGGTAATAATGTAAGACAACTTTTTGCTATAGTTGGATTGCTTGCAGCCTTCCTTTTGCCTGGCATGTTTATTTCTAGCTATACAGAGCCAAAACCTGGAGAATATCCTACTTATGGAATAGTTGTTGCCATAATTGTCATTATTGCTGGTTTACTTTTCTTAATATTATCACCAAAAGGAAGAACAGAATTTCGGAAGGATTATAAAGGTGCTCCTAATTTTTTCAACACTTTAAAATATAGTTTTAAAAATAAGAGCTTCATGCGTTACATTCCCGCAGAAATTGCTAACTGGTTTTGTTTTGGGATGATTCCTGTGATGGCTCCCCTTTATGGTGAATTTATTTTAGGTTTTGAAGACCCTTTCATGATATCGCTTTTGTTAGGCGTTAGTTTTTTATCTGCAGGACTTTTTATGACAGTACTTTGGAAACCAGTGGTTCAAAAAATAGGTCCGAGAAAATCGTGGTTAATATCCATGACAATTTGGATTATAACTCTGATTCCGCTATTTTTTCTAGGGCCTGGTATGGAAGTAGTAGCATTTATAATATTCTTCTTGGTTGGAATAGGTTTAGCTGGCTCTTTATACATAATTGATATCATTATTGCAGACATTGTAGATGAAGACGAAGTAAAAACAGGGACACGGCGTGAAGGGGGATATTACGGCGTTAACATCTTCTTTCAGCGATTTGCGACGGTATTTGTTTTTCTAATTATAGGACCTGTATTTCTTATTGCTAATTGGAGTGAATTCGATCCAAGTATTATCCCAGATTTTGAACTAAGGAGTTTAATGGTCATCTATCCCGTAATAGCTCTGGTAATCGCTATTATTGCAATATATTTTTACCCTTTAGATGGCAAATATTTAAAACAAATCAAAGAACAGCGCGACGAAATTCATCAAGAAAAAAAATCAAAAATATAACTTTTTTTTTATTTTACTAAGTATCTATAGGGTAATTTATTGTTAAAATTCATTATTGAAATTGATAATTCTATGAAAGTATGTGTAATTGGATCGGGTATTGCAGGGTTAACCTCTGCGGCATATTTGGTAAAGAGTGGGCATGAAGTCACTATCTTTGAGCAATTTAATCAAATTGGGGGTGTTACTGCTTCATTCGAAAAGGACGGATATAAATGGGATTTAGGACAACTCCTACTCGAGGGGATAGGGGAGGGAGAGCCCGTTGGTGACGTACTTAAAGAATTGGGAGTGTTGGATCAAATTGAAGTTATAAAGGACGATCGAACATATATTTTCCCCGATTTTGAAATAAAAAAACCTGAGACGTATGAAGGTCTTAAATGGAGGATGGATAAGTTAAGGCAACTTTTTCCAGAGGACGCTAAAGGATTGTCTAAATACTGGAAATATTATCTGCGCTTTATGAAACTAATGACAATCGTGCGTAAAATGGAAAAAACAAAAGGAATAAGAAAATTTGGTTATAAAATTTCTCTATTATTAACATTACTCCCTTTAATTACCAAAAAAAATTGGAGCGCTCAAAAATTAATGGATCATCTCTTTAAATCTAAAAAGCTTCAAAGCATATTTATCTCTATATTGGCAGATTTTTTCGTAAAACCAACTCAGTTTATTGGACTGGGGGTTTTCGCTTTGAATCCAGAACCTTTTTACGATAAACGAATACCAAAAAAATTAACGAAAAAATCTGAACATTTACATCTTTTTAATGTTTTAGGAGGAATTGGTTCTTTAATAGACGCATTAAGCAAAAATATTCAACAAAAAGGAGGAAAAATCTTAACAAATAGTTTAGTTTCAAAAATACTCGTTGAAAACAATAAGGTTACGGGTTTACAAACTGAAAACGGTCAAACACACCCTGCTGACTTAATAATTGCAAGTGGAGGGGGGAAAGAAACATTTTTAAAGCTAATTGGAAAAAAAGATTTACCTATAGAATTTTTAGAGGAAGTCGAAAATATATCACTAATGGATTCTGTATTTATGGTTCATCTAGGTGTAGATTATAACCCGTCGCCCTACTTATCAGAAGTGTGTACCTATTATTACGGTACATACGATATTGAAGGAGGGGTAGAACGCTGCCTAAAAGGTCTTTACCACGAAGGGGCAGATGGTTTTGTAGTACATGTCCCTTCATTTCATTCTCCATCGATGGCCCCCCCGGGTCATAATGCGATAACAATATACACGATTTGTCCAAATTCATTAAAAGAAGGAAATTGGGAGGAGAAAAAAGAAGAATACGCCGATAAACTATTAGAATATGCTGAGGAAAGGATTCCTAACCTTCGAGACCACATCAAAACTAAAATAATTATGACTCCTGAAGATTTTCGGAAAAGAACTAATTTAGATCATCACGCTTTTGGTGGAATAGCTCCAATCATGGGCAAACGAGGTATTCCTCATAAGACCCCAATTGAGAATTTATGGTTTGTGGGCGCACAAAGCGAAAGTGGGGGCGGTGTTAACGCAATTATACTAAGTATATATAGGATGATGAAAAGATTTAATATTTAATTGATTAAATTTCTTAATTTTATTATGATTAATGAAAAATATCTTAACTAAACATTTATTAAAGAAAAAATTGAATTAGATTAATTACAAATTTATTAAAAATGATTATTTGGTGATGATTTTTGAGTAAAAAAGAATCTGGAACTCTTAAAAAAGCGTTTTTCTATAGTTTTGCACAAATAAGTGATGTAACAGCCTATCAAGCGTTTATTCTTTTAATATTTACATTCTATTTTACTGTAGTTCAAATAAACATTTGGTTGATCACTCTAGGATATTTTATATGGACGATTTGGAACATGTTTAACGACCCTTTAATAGGATATTTATCAGATAGAACTCACACAAAATGGGGTCGCCGCTTGCCTTATATTGTTGTATTTTTCGTACCTTTGGCAGTAGTAATGTATTTTCTGTTTACACCTCCGTTGCCTGTCGGTTCAATAAATGAAGTTGGTAATTTCTACTATTTCTTAATGATTATTCTCGTCTTTGAACTATTCTACACTGCTTTCAGTTTAAATCTGACATCACTTTTTCCAGAAGTTTTCATGACCGAGCAAGAACGAACGAAAGCAAATAATGTTCGTCAAATTTTCTCAATTATAGGTTTAATTTTTGCGTTTTTATTGCCTGGACTAATAATATCAGATTTTTCTGATCCAGCAGCTTTACCTGAATATCAATTGTTCGGAATAATAGCCGGAATAATTGTAATCGTGGGAGTATTAATTTTTCTGTTATTTGGTCCAAAAGAAAAACAAGAATTTCGAGAAGATTATAAGAATGCTTTGAGCTTCTTTAAAACTATAAAATTTTGCTTTAAGAGTAAATCTTTTAGATGGTATATCATTTCGGAAACATCAAATTGGTTTGTATTTGGTATGCTTCCTACTCTCGTTCCACTCTATGCAAAATATGTTTTAAATGAATCAGACGCGTTCATGGCTTCCCTGCTTTTAGGTTTAACATTTATTTCAGCTACGCTTTTTATTACATTCTTGTGGAGACCCATTGTTCGCAAAATCGGAAATAGAAAAGCGTGGATGATCTCAATGACCGTCTGGATATTATCACTGTTTCCTTTAATGTTTATAGGAGATCTTATATCAGGGATGATTATTTTCTTCTTAATAGGGATGGGTTTATCTGGTTCATTATATATTATTGACTTAGTTGTCGCAGATATCGTAGACGAAGATGAGATTGCTACAGGAATGCGTAGAGAAGCAGGATATTATGGCGTAAATGCTTTCGTCCTTAGGTTTTCTAATATTTTGGTAATTTTAGCCATAAGCACAGTTTTTAGTACTGTTGGTTGGGCAACCTTTAATCCATCAGTTGATCCATCACAAGTTGCTTTCGGGTTAAGAGTCTTAATATTTGTATTTCCAGCCATAGCTCTATTAATTGCCATATTGGCAATATACAAATACCCATTACACGGTGAAAAACTTAAGGAAGTCAAAGAAAAACTCGAGGAAATTCACGAACAAAAGAAAGCAAGAGTGTAATAATTAAAAATAATATCTTTTTTTTTTCTTATTTCTATTTAATTGTTAATTATCGATAAAAAAAAGATTTCCTCCAACGAATAAATTGGCTCTTTATAATCAATAATTATTAAAAATTAGATAAGAAAAATAAAAGAAATAATAATTCGGAATTCAGAATTCGTAGCCACACTTTTTACATACGTTCTTTTTGGCGTACATGGGTATATGGCCAACGTAAGACAAGACTTTTGATTTATCCTCAATTTGCTTGATTTCTTTTCCTACTGATCCGCACATGGGACAAGTTGTTCGTTCGTCGCTAGCAAAACCTCCTGTACCCATCTCTGGAGGCTTTAGCTCGCCCAATTCGTTTTCAACTTCATCTAGATGAGCAGTTTGAGCTTCGATTAGTTTTTCTTTAGCACCTAAATCACTACTTAACTCTTGAAGATTGGTGTCTTTTTGTAGCAATAAGTTATTTAATTCCATTAATTGTTCGTTCAATTTCGTGTTTTCTTCTTGGGTACTCGTAAGTTTGCTATTCAATTCTTGAACTTCAGAAGTTAGATTATCAATTTTTACTTGGCTTTCTGAACTTGAGCTTTGAATATTGGCTAATTGGTCCTGCAACCCATTTATTTGAGCTTTAGACGTGTCTAGCTCTGAAGATAAACTCGAGATAGTTGCTTCAAATTCTTGCCCTTTACTTTCTAAATTCGCTTCAAGTTCGCTTGCTTTGCTATTTGCATTTTCGAGATTAGATTTCAAGCCTTCAATTTCAGAATTCAAATTATTTACAGTTTGTATTTTGTCTTCGAGTTTGCCATTAACTTGTTCTAATATCGATTTAGTTTCGCTTAATTCAGTTTTGTTGCTATCAAGCGTAGATTTAGTATTATTAAGATCGTTTGTAGTAGCCTCGAGTTTTCCTTGAGTAGCTTTAAGGTTACTCTGTGTCCCAGTCAAATCATTTTTGGTTTCGCTAAGTTGCTTTTCTAAATCGTTAACTTTCGCTCTTAAGTCTAATAAGAACCTTCCTTCTACGGCTTGCTTCTTATCAGGTTTTTCTTCTGCTTTGGCCCAGTCTATCGACATTGTTTTTCACTTTATGTATGAATTTTGATTTTTTTGGTTATTAATTTTTTATATTTATAATTATTATAATAGGTTTGTTTTAAAAATCTATTTTTATAAAAAAAAACCGTATTTTAAAGTAAAAATTGTGTAAAATTTATTTATTTTACGGTTGATATATTATAATAATAATAACTTATTAGATTAGAATTGAGCAAAATGGAGAGAGATAATTATTCCAAATTTGAAATGGATTTTATTTCTACATCTGGAGTTTACAAAACCCCTTTTTCATTGATTATAATTGTACAATTGTTTATAGGGGGTATAGTTTTATTTCTTGTGAATTTATGGTTTATTAATAGTTTGTATTATCTTTTAACTGGAAGCGAATTCTATTCTTTTGGGTTAAAAGCTGAGTGGTATTATTGGTTATTGCTTCCTCTAAATATATATGGTAATATTTTACTATTCACCTTCACAATCATATTATTTTCTGCCGGGATTTTTAAGCTACTGAACAAACTTTCTCCACCTCGAGAAGGAATTTTTGAGAGAGGAAGTAAAGATTGGAAGTACATGCATAGAAGGTTCTGGGTAGCATATTTCCCGATTTGGTTGGCAAGAGCTTTACCATTGCCTTGGATCGATATTGTCGTTTATCGATTTTTCGGTACTCGGGTTGGAAAAAGCGTAGTTTTATACGAAGGGTATGTAGATCCTTTATTTATAGAGATTGGTGATTTTACGATGACGTCATTAAACATTTGTATTTTTTCGCATTTAATCTATCAAGATAAAATTTTAATTAAAAAAGTTAAGATTGGAAAGGCATGCGTTGTAGGACCTCACACAATAGTTTCACCAGGTACAATCATGCAAGATTTCGCTATATTGGGCGTGAATAGTTATACATCGATTGAACAGGAATTAGAAGGTAATTTAATTCACATTGGCACGCCAGTGAGCTTAACATTGCCTATTCAATCAGTCGATGAGTCGAAAAACAAAGCGGAAAAAGTTAAAATAAAGACTTCAAATACCAAAGTGAATCAAAACGAAAACGATCTAAATTTAAAAGAGGGGTAATAATTGTTTCAACCAGTTAGCTTAAAGGGAGATTCACCATCACCTATAGACGAGAGAATCAGAAATAAATACCTAATTTTATATGTTGCCATAATTATTCTTAGCCTTGTTCCCTTATCGATTTTTGAATATTCGTACGTTATTTATTTTTGGAGCGAGACGGGTTATTGGTTATTCTTTATATTATTGCCTTTTAATGTTTTAACCGCGATCTACATTGTTCAATTTAGTGCGATTTTAATATCAGTTTTAATTTTAAAAATAGTTAACCTACTACATGTTCCAAAGGAAGGTAATTTCAAGCGATCTTTAGAAGATCGGGATTATCTCTTTTGGAATATACGGAACATAGTTAAAAAATGTCCATTATATGTTACGGCTTCAAATCCGTTTCCCTGGTTTAAAAATCGGTTCACTTTATGGTTTTTTGGTGCAAAAATTGGAAAAAAAACAATTTGCGATAATAGTTGGATTTCTTCGGAATTCGTATCAATTGGTGCGAATGTTATAATAGGAATGAATTCTACGATCTTGAGTTTTGGTATTGAGCAAGATAATTTCATTTTAAGAAAAATAAGAGTAGAAAGTGGTGCTCTTATCGGAGCCAAATGCGTTCTTCTGCCTGGTACGGTTATGGAACAAAACTCGAAAATTTCAGCTCATTCGTATACAAGTTACGACCAGGTTTTAAGAGAAAATTCAATTTATTTAGGTCATCCAGCAAAATTAAAAAATACTTAAAAATATGATCTCCGAAAAAAGCTTTAAAATTAATCCAAAGGAGAAGTTAGAGGCGAAAAAAAGACTTGTAATCATATCTGATACGCATATTACTCGATCGGGTGGCGCATTTAACCTTCACGCCTTTAATGTTGGAATGGAAAAAATAAATAAAATTAAAGACGCATCACTTTACTTGCATTTAGGAGATATTACTCAAATGGGAACACTATTAGAATACGAGTATGCGTTAGAACAATTTAAAAAGTTCGAACCTTTATCTAAAAACCCACAAATGATATTTTTAATAGGAAACCACGATGCAATGAATGTGGGGTATTTGTTATTTGAAGAAATGGTCGGAAACAGACATTATACATACGAAGATGACGATATTTATATATATGGAATAGATAGTACAAAACCCGATTTACCTGGTGGAATAATTCATCATAATATAATCGAATCAGTTAGAAGAAAGTTAGAGAAACCTGAAAGAGAAAATAAATTCAAGGTTGTATGTTTTCACCATCAATTAATACCTATACCTAACACAGGAAAAGAACGATCAGCTATAGATGATTCGGGGGATATGCTTAAAATGCTTTTGGAGGCGAAAGCAGATTTAGTTTTAAATGGCCATCGACATTTCTCTAATTTATATACTGTGAGTAGCAGTGAGAAAGACTTATTTATTTTTAATGCAGGAACTTTTTGCTGTAACAAAACGAGGTATCGTGAATTATTTACTTATTCAGTCATAGATATTGATGGCAATAATCTTAATTTTAAAGTGATTCCCGTATTAGATTCAAGTTCTCAAAGAGAAATTCTACGCGAAGTTAACTATTACATTCCATTGCAGATAGATAAAAAACAAAAACCTATTGCTAGATTTATTCAAATATCAAATTCATTAGTTTCAGAACGATTCGAAAGCGATTTAAATAATTTTGATAAAGCAATTAATAAAATTAATAAAATCAACGATGTTGATTTAGTTGTTCATGCAGGTAATCTTACTAAGAATAGCTTTAAAGAAGAGTTTCAAATAGCTAAGGATAAACTCAATCAATTAAAACACCCCTATTTGGCCGTTCCGGGGTATACTGATTCAAAACCTCTTGCTTGGGAATACTGGAAACATTACTTTGGAGAATTCGATCCGTTGTATGAAAATGACAAAATATACTTTCAGGGTATGAACTCTACGACTTTAGATTCGAAAGAAGGATTTATTGGTCGAAAAAAATTGAATGAGTTCATCGAAAAAGTGTTGTCACTTAGTCATCAGAAAATTTTTGGAGTTTGTTGTTTTCACACCTTAATACCTACTCCTTTAAGCGTGTGGAGGACGGAATTAATTGATTCGGGAGATGTTCTTTCTCAATTTGCTAGATCACAAATTGATTTGGTTTTAAATTCCTCGCCGAGCATTTCATTTAATGTTAAAATTGAGAATACGGTATTTTCAAATGGTGGAAATCTTGAGGGTAAATATTTTGAGGAGGTTTTCATTGAAATTGAAATTTACAAAAAAGGACTAGTTGTATTGAAAGAACACAACTTACGAACGGGATTGATAAAGGTTATTGGAAACTATTACCTATCTATTTTAATTTAAAAGAGAAATAGGATTATCATGGGAAAAAAAAAACTTATTTTAGAGCAGTACAACTTAATACTAATAAGATACGCTGAGATTTGGCTGAAATCGCAAAAAGTAAAAATCCGTATGCTCAAATTCTTAATGAACAATATAAAAAATATACTCAAGAGAAAAGGAATTCCCTTTAATAAGTATCAATTAAGCAAGGATTCTTCCAGAGTATTTTTCTTTTTTAATAATAAAGATATTCCTAATGCGATCGAGGTATTAAAAAACTCTTTTGGAGTGCATTCTCTCAGTCCGGCAATTAGAACTTCGAATAATCTTAAAAACATTACTGAAAGAACGATAGAACTAGCTAAAGAAATTTTGGAAAAGGACGATTCTTTTGCGCTCAGAGTTAGAAGATCTGGGAAACACGACTATACCTCAATGGATGTGGCTAAAATCGTGGGTAAAGCCGTCATTGACGATCTATCGAATCACAATTTAAAAGTAAATCTAACTCACCCAAAGAAACAAATTTTTATTGAAATTAGACAAGACTTTTCGTATATATTTTCTCAAGTAATTAATAGCCAATGGGGGGGTTTGCCAATTGAACCTGTAAAAAAGATATTAGTAATGGATGTCGGCAGGTTAAATGATTTAATCGCTGGTTTTTTATTAATGAGAAGAGGCTCTGAAATTTATCCTGTGTTATTTGATATTACAGAAGATAAAGCGCTGAACGACATATGGATATCAAATTGGAAAGAAGTAACGGATTACATACCTTTTAACCAGTTCAGATTAAGAAAAGTTAATTTATATAACATTTTAAAAAAACTCAGCTCAGAATTAAACGAAATTCAGTATTTTTGTGGATTATGTAGATTAATTAGATTTGATCTATTATCAAGAATTCTTACGGTTTCCGATTTTTCTTTTTACGGAAAAATTAGGGCAATAACAGACGGAGCTAGTCTGAGCTGCTCGAGCATTTGTTCTGATTCAGTAGATTTAGATTCCATAGCGCTTAATCGCCTTATTTCTAAATTTCCTATTTTTACGCCGTTAATAGGTTTTGGAAGAGATAGTATTCAAAATCTAGCTTTTAAAATATCAAAAAAGCTTAAACCTATTGAGTATTGCCCATTTAAACCAAAAGATCAAGAATTTGATGCTGAGAAATTAAATGCATTATATGATAATTTAAATTTTGATAAAATTCTTGAAGAGAGCGTTGAAAAGATCGTAGAAATTAAACTTTTTTAAATTATCAAAAACTAAAGGTCTTGAATTTTTGAACCTATTATTTTTCATTATGATTAAGCTTAAAAATAAATTAAATTTATTAAAATTGAATCAAAATTAGGATTGGATTTTATCTAATCTTTTAAATTTCCAATCATATAGGGTCAAAATATTATGGTTAAAGTTGATTTGAACTTATTAAACATTTTTGTATTGCGAGTAAAAAAAAATACTATTCAATACGAAGGAAACACTGTTGGTGATATTATAACCCAATTTCTTAAGGAGCATAAAAACCTATTAGATGATAGCATCCTATCCAAAAATAAGAAGAAATTAAATCCCCTTATGATCGTTTTACTCAACGGCAGAAACATCACTTACATGAAAAATTACAAAACAAAACTAAAAGAAGGAGACAAGCTTTACATATCGTTCCCAATTTCAGGAGGATAATTCTTTTTTTTATTAACAATTTTTATTATGAAAAAAGTAAGTATTTATTAGTTTCTTCTGCTATAAATATCTTGTAGATTTACTTCCGAAATTATCAATAAAATGCCCAATGAACGATTATTATGAAAAAAATAAGTTTTTTAGGTCTAGATAATGCTGGTAAGACAAGTATAATCACGGTAATTACTAAAAGATTCGGTTTCGAAGAAGAAATCTCGAAACTGATGCCTACAAGAAAAATCGCGCGTGATGCTTTCAAATTCTTGGGCGTTGAATTCATAAGAATGGATTTTGGGGGGCAATTACAATACAGAGAAGAATATTTGAAGAACCCAACTAAATACATTAGCGGAACCGACTTAATATTTTACGTCATAGATGCGCAAGATTACGACCGTTATGTTGAGACAATAGATTACCTTGATAAAGTTTTGCTCTTTCTAAAAGAAGAACAAGACTACCCTCCGATGTGTATTCTTTTTCATAAATTCGATCCGCAACTTACTAAAGAAAAGGTAATAAATCAGAGAATTTTAACTATTAAACAAGCATTAACCCGATATTCTAATGATTTTGATATCTTTTTCTTTGAAACTACTATTTACGATATCAAATCAATCATGGACGCGTTCTCTTCAGGTTTATCTTTATTATTTGAAAAAATGGAAATGGTATCTCAATTATTTGCTGAGATGAGTAAAAATTACAATTCGATTATGATCGCATTATTTGACGCTAAAGGAATCACTATTGGGGAGTATTATCGGCCGCATTTACATTTATTGGAAAAAATGCGGATTTATGAAAAATATTTAGAAGCTCAAAAAAAAATAATAGCGGAAAATAGGACCTTATTAGAATTCTCAGACAAGTTTGAAAATGGCGATAGATATTCTGGATTGGTAGAAATATTAAAGTTTGGGAATTTAGACTTCTATTTACTATTCATTATTGAAGAGGACGAACAGAATTTAGAAAATACTGTAGAAGTGCTAAATAAAATAGAATCCGCGAAACCACAAATGGAAAATATAATTCTCCAATTAATTCAATAAAAGAGAAATATTTATTTAATTTTAAAAGTTTTTATAAAATCTTCCATCTCTTTCTGAGTTGGAATTAACTGATTAGTGATTTTGTAAATTGCTGTATAAGTTGCAAATTCTACGCAATTACTCAAAATTTCTTTTAATTTTTCGCGATTCTCGTCTTTAATTAATTGATCGAGCATTTCTTTATCTTTAATTAATTCAAATAATTTTGTTAAAAAACCCGCTGCAAAACAATCTCCTGCCCCCGTTCGATCGACAACTTCTTCAACTTCTATTCCGGGAAAAAAGATTTCAAAATTATCAGTTCTTGTAAAAGAACCTCCTTTTCCAGCCGTGTAAATTCGAATTTTCGCATATTTTTTAAATTTTTCATCGACCTGATCGATTGAAAACGACCCATTTAATATAGAGTAAGCATCCTTTAAGTTTAGAAAAAATAAATCAAACTTTTGCTTGATTAATCCATCAAGTTGTTCGATTGATTGAACTTTTTGGGTCTCTATATTAAAAGCGGTTATTAGGCCCAATTTAGAACCATTTTCAAACAATTCTATAAACTTTTTCGCAATAGGAGTTGAATATAATATTTTTGCGTTCAAAAAAGCATCATCTTCTATTTTTATTCCTTCAAAGTTCATTCTGTTTTTTAAATTAGGGGCTAAATGGATTTTTGTTGTGAAATCTGATTTTATAATGGTACTAACTGGTGTGATCTCATCTATTTGAAAAATATCATCGGTGTTTATGCCTAGTTCATTTAGTTCTGTAATCATCCATTCGCTTCCTCTTCCAATTACACTAATTAATTTAGTGAAAACCCCAAGTTTCGCAATAAATTCAGCTGAATTGTTACCATTCCCCCCTCTCTTAAAGTAACAATGCCCCACTATTTTTTTGGGTGTTTCTGAGAACCCTTTTTTAACTATTTTTTCAAATAAATTTCTATTAAGATCGTCTGGGTTGAATTTGATAAATTCAATTATATTCGATACAATTTTTTGAACTAAATGCCAATAGAAATCGCTTTCGTAATATAAATCTTGGTGTAATTCTCCTACAACAACAATACCTTTATTCAATTTGTTATTCACCCTAAAAAAATGAAATAATAAACGCAGATGGAGGGACTTGAACCCCCGAACGCTCACGCGCACCGGCTTTTATGGTAATAGTGTGATACATTACTTTCGAAGCCGGCGTCTTACCACTAGGCTACATCTGCTTTAAATTATATACTTTATTAAGAGTAGTCCTAAAAAATATAAATTATTTTCTAATAACATTTAGTTTTGATTGAATAAAATTAAGTAAATTAAAAGAATTAATAATTAATAGTTAAAATAACACAAGTCAGAAATTAAGATTTAGGAACATAAATCTTTAATTTTAATGTTGGATCTAATAATTTTATTAAACCTTCTTCTTCGTATTGCTTTAAGAGCAGATTTACAGTCGATATTCTTAAATCATACTTTAGAGCTATATCGGACGCTAAAACTGATTTCCGTTTCGAAAGAGATTCTCTGATTTCTTTTTCTATTGGACTAGGTATAAAAGCGTCTCGTTCTACAATAGTGATTTGTTTTGATCTTCCGTATTTTCTACGCAAATTTAGCGTTGCTTTTCGGACCACTAACTTTTCTTCTTTTTCAGACAATAGTATCACCTTAAAAAATTGAAATATCAAAAATTAAAGCTAATTAAAATATTAAATATTTAAATTCTAATAAAATTTTTGATTTATAAACTAATTTAAGAAAGCTTTTTCCATATCAAATAGCGAAGCAAATTAGATAGGCATACTCAATTTGAGCGATGAATATTTTTTTAATATCAAAAGAAAAAGACCAGAGGATTTATATAAGAGCGCATTAGAATATTTTAAGGATGATACTCTTTCTAGTTATGCTGAATCTAAATCCATAATGCGTACACAAAGAAAGATTACTTTGAGAGCATTAGAAATAATGGAACTTAAAGAGAATCATTGTTTAATACTTGATGCTGGTTGTGGTCCTGGATTTGTGGCGATTTATTTGGACGAATTAGGACACAAGACAATAGCACTTGACATCATTTCAGATTTTCTCAATTTTTACGATATTAAAGATTTAAATCCCATTCTTGCCGATATGTGCTATCCTCCATTTCAACCAAGCACTTTCGACGCAATAATTTCCATTTCTGCTTTGCAATGGATCTACAAAGATTCAAATTTAGAAAAAAAGCATTTTGATTTAATAGGTCTTTTTAAATCGTTTTATAGCATTCTGAAGCCTAACGGGAAAGCAGTTTTTCAATTTTATCCAAAAAATAAAGCAATATTGGACGACATTGGAGATATTATTGCTGAGAATACAAAATTTAAGGGAAATTTCATTATTGATAATCCAAATAATCCAAAAAAAAGAAAAATCTTCTTAATTCTAAAAAAGGAGTAGCTATAAAATATAGTTAAAATTCTCTTGTATTTATGATTTTCATCTTTTTCCTAAACATAAGGGTATGAAAAACATAATATTAAATTTATGTTGTTTTATAAATTTGTTAAAATTTATTATAAATTTCCTTAAAAAAAAAAGATGAAAAAGCAACATGAAGTCAATTAAAAATAGATCTATAAAGGGATTAAGTCTAATAATAATAATGACGGTAATTCCTTTAATCTTTGTGGCACAACCGATTACTAATGAACCAAAAACTTTTGAAAAGGCTCAGTTTGAATCTATTTCATCGCTAAAATCTAGTTTACCCGCTTCTAATTACGAATGGTGGAACAAATCTTGGACTTTTAGGATACCAGTTGGATTAACTGCTGTAGGTGGTCAACAAAATGCTCCAGTAGAATTAAGTGTTAATTTTACGAAGTTTTTTAACGATTTAAACGTGCAGAATCCTATTTTGAATGTCTCTTCAGTAAGAGTTATTGAATACCAATCAATATCTAGTTTTTATGAAGTTGAATGTCAATTTGATCCATATCCTAGAAGCTATGATAATGCATCAAATGCAATTGGAGATATAATTTGGATATTGAATGGAACAACTAATCATGGGGTTACGAGAGATTTCTTCATTTACTTTAATAATGGATCTAGTTCAGAAGTTTTAGATCCTAATTACGACACCATTAGATTATGGCACGAAGGATTTGAAGATTTTCAAGCATCAGATCTTTTAAGACCAACGGATGGACAGGATAATTATCATCCTAATTCTTGGGAAATTTCAAATACAACTAAAGCAAGAGGAAATTCCGCACTAAAAATGTGGGGAAATTGTTGGAAGGCTTCAGCTACCGGTACAATTAACATAAATTCTGATACAAGGGTTACAGCAAAAATGAGATTCGACGATCCTACGATAATTAGAGAGATTTCAGGTTTAGGATTCCGAGTAGGATACACAGCCATCCCAGCTTCCGCTAATAGTTATAACATTAGAGGAAGCCAAGCATGGGGGTCTGCTGGTTCTTACACATTCAGAAACCAATATTATGAAGATAATACTTTCTTTTGGTATACTTTTGAACTAGACTCAGAAATTACACTAAATTCGTTTGATCATATATTTTATGAAGCTGATGACGATAGCTACTCTAATCTTAATCTATTCTGGGATGATATCTCAATTTGGGCCAAACCAGTCCAAACAACACCTAATAATAGTCTTCAAGCGGAAGTTGGAGCAATACAACCAATTTCATTTACATTAAAAGTAACGTGTAAAGATGAAGAGGGAAATGCAGTTCAAAACGCACACATTTTCATTTCTGATGATGTAAGTCCAGCCTTAAACCAAAATAATTACACGGATGAAAATGGAGAGTGGATCTTTACTAACATCGCTCAAAATGGATTATATAACATCACAGTAAATTACACTCAAAATGGATTGAGTAATCCTAAAACTGAAACAGTCTATTATTTCGAAAATTTCCCTATTGCAACATTGAGTAGTTACTTAAATGCATATTTGAGCCTAACTACACTAAATTTCAATGTTTCTGATAGAGACAGCGATCCTATTGACTTTGGCTATGTTTTATTAAAAGAGGGAGCTGAAACGGTTGGCAAAGCAATTCTTAGTAACGATGGAACTGGTACAATTATTTGGGTTAATAATACAGCGTACGATTATGAAGTTTATTACGATTACGATTCATTACCAGATACTTCGAACTATAGATATTCAAGCTTGTTAATTGATAATAAAACGGTGGGAGCTGGACAACATGATTTCGATGTTTTAACAGAAATTTCAAAAATTACATTTAATGTAACAGATACAGAAAAAATTCCTTTTACAAATGCTAAGCTGAGATTTTTTAACCAAACTGATTATGATAACGAAAATCTAATAATTGCTAATGTTTCTGTAGATATAAATGGATTAGCCAAATTTGTTTCTTTTAGTGACAATTTTGGAGATTGGGGTAATTATTCAGTAGATATATATTTTGGAGGCGATTTTCGGAATTTTCATGTAGATGGTGACCCATCATTGGATCCTAATTATAATTTCACGTTGACTACCGAAGCAGAGGTGAGTGTCGAAATTCCGTTAAACAAAAATATCTATAACTCAACTATAGAGATCATAGATATAACTTCGGATGTAATGTGGGGTGATGATGTAAATGTGCAATTTAATTTTACAAAACGAGATCCTTCCTTTCCAGTATCAACTAAAGTAACTCCGAACGATTTATTTATACAAATATTTGATGAGGAACTTACGGTATATAGCGAAAAAGTTGGAGTTTTGTCGTCTGAAATTGCAGTAGGAGTGTTCAACTATACATTCAGTACAGAGACTTTTCATTTAATAGGCGGAAGTGTTTATTATATTGAAATCACTGGTAATTACAAGAGCTATGTTTTTAATGCCAAACAACCTAGTCAGATTAAAATTGCTTCCAAAACTACGGGAATAAAGTTCTACGATTACTCTTTAGTTGAATTAACTGATAACAGAATCTCAACAATATATCTTGAGCCTGTTAATATCACAGTTGATTACTACGATTTCAACACTGAATTATCACTACCTGGGGCAGAACTAACTTATTCTTGGGATTATGGTGCAGGTGTCTTAAACAACGATCCCTTACACGCGGGAAAATATTATTTTGAGTTTGATTCGTCCTTAGCTCCAAGCGATGCCGATTATGTTATTGACATTACAGCTTTTCTTCTAAACCATAGTTTGATTGAAGAAACGCTGTTAATTAGTATTCTTGCGAGACCGACTTCCATTAATGGAACAACATCACTTTTTCAAATTTCACCAGATATATATGTTTTAGACTTAGCAATCTATAGTTTTGCATATAAAGATGTACTAAGTGATGTGCTAGTCGGGGATTTAGATGTAGCAAGTTATAATTGGTATAAATTAGATGAAGAAGGAAATCCACTTTCAGGCCCAGAAAATGAAGGAACCGGGAATTTGATCGAAGGACCAAGCAATATTTATACATTGGATTTTGATACAGAATTAAAGGAAGTAGGGGAATACACGATTTTTATAACGCTCCAAAAAAACAATTACGAAGTAAGGAATGCTTTCATATCCTTAAGTATCAAGTATAGACCTGTTGGTGTTGCTCTAGACGCAACCGGTCTGTCTGGAAGGAGAATAGATGTTGTCCAAGGGACCAATATTGATTTTCAAGTTACATTAACTGATCCATCTAATGCCGATCAATTACTCACAGGCGCAACTGTATATCTTCGAATTGGACTAAATAATTACACAATGAATGAGATAACTAATGGAGTTTATGAATATAGATACTCAACCGCCAATATAGATGCATTTATGTTCCCACAAACTCTGGATGTATCTTATATCACAATTGAAAAGGAGAATTATGAAGCTCAAACTGTTGAAATTACAATAGTAGTTGGCATGACTGAAATTTTTCCAGGATTCCCGATGTTTTACTTTTTGTTATTAGTCATTGGAATCGTAGCTATTGTAGGAAGTCTGGTAACTTACCGTCAAATTCAAAGAGCTAGAATACCTACATTTGTTAAGAAGACTAGAGCAATGAAGAGTACAATTAAATCGCGGAAATCCATATCTGAATCGTTGTTATATCCATCAAAAGAATCTTATATAGTGAAACAATTAGGAGACAAATGGGAAACGCTTGGTTTATCGTTAGATGATATCTTAGGAATTGAGCCTAAAAAGGGAAGAAAATCATTAGAAAAAAGTAAAAATGAAGGAGGAGTAATGTAGAAATGCCTGTCGGATTAGTTGTTATGAAATGGGACGAGCGAGTCGGTACAGAAATTTTAGCGAAGTATCCCGAAGAAATTGTGATCACGGATAAAACTCTTATGCAGGTGTACAGCACGCACGAGTATAGTGGGGAATCGGGAATGATTAGTTTAATGGTTGGTTCGCTAAACATTGCTTCGTATTACACGGGACCAGAAAAAGGGTATTATATACTTTTACTTTTAAACCTGGACGACGATCCTGACGCGTACGAAGGAGGTTTAATAGACACATCAAGAACCATTTTACAAAATCTTGAAGACGATTCTTTTAGGCAATTAGTTCCTTCCTTATTCAGGAGGGTATCTATGTATCCAACTTTAAACGAAGAGCAGCGATTAGCAATTACGTATCAAGACGATATAAAACGAATGATTATCACCCGTTTAAGGGAAGAAGGCGTAGTTTCAAAATCAGAGTTAATGATTTGGCTAAAAGATAGATATAGACAAGGATTTGTCGATTTAGAAGGGGTTGTCATGGAACTTATTAAAAGAGACATCGTTAAAGAAACATCAGTGAAGGGGATGCCCTCTGAATTGATTTTTCTAACAAACGATTTAATAATGATGCGCGTTCCAGCAATCCAACTTTTCAAGGATCCAAGCGATAGGGGCTTACCTTCCCAACTTAGCGATGATTACACAACAGAATCTAAGAAATTTTTTCAAAACTATCGTCCTTCAGAACAAGACAACCTAAAAGTCATAGAAATTCTCGTAAACCCTCAAGCCTACGAAGTATTGAGGTTATTAAGGACCGCTATTGTTACTAAAAACGATCTTGAAAAACTGAAAAAGAAAGGAGTTGAAGACATAGATGA
>JABCSY010000196.1 GCA_018238625.1 Promethearchaeota archaeon | reverse complement strand
AACTTTAGGCGTTTCTTGCTTGATTACTGGTTCGGGTTTTGACACAGGTTTTGGAACAATCTTAGGTTCGGGTTCAGATACCGGGGCAGGCACCATCTTAGGTTCAGGTTTAGGAGTTACTGTTGCAATTGGTTCTACAATTTCTTTTAACTCAAAGGTTATCATAAAATTACTTAATTCCTTATACTCTTTATTTAATAAAATTTGAAGCTCGTCATTTAATTCATCGTTTTCAAGAACTCTACCAATTTTCCTTTGATCAATTTCTTTTAAATCTCTAATATCTCTTCCGATTATGCTTTTACCGATAGTAAATCCATGCCCTCTTAATGATTGTGCTTGTCTAAGTGCAGTTCTTCTTGAAACTAACCCTTGTTTTGCCCCATACCATAAATAAAGAGAGGAAGATCCCTCATCTAAGATGATAACATTGCTTTCAGCTGTGAGACTGTCTTTATTCCATTTTATAGGCTCACTTACTCCACCTTCTAAAACTTGAAACATAATAGCGTATTGCATTTTAAAAAACACTTAATCTCTATCTTCTATAAATAATATTATAAAATTAATAGGTTTCATACATTTAAAAATTAAGTTTTTTGACTGGCTTTTATAAATAGTGATTAATTTTAATTTTAGTGAATAAGTGGTTAAAAGACAAAAAATAAATGTTATAGCATAGTTATATAAATTATTAAGATATTGCTACCAAATAGTCTATTTAAAAAAAAAAGGTAATCGAGATGGAATTAGAAAAGTTAATTAGAGAAAATCTTCGAAATTATAGCGCTTATGAACCAGAAGAACAACCAGAAGGAGACGGCTGGGTAAAATTAAACTCAACTGAAAACGCATACCCCCCAATTCAAGAAATACTAGATGATTTAAAATTAGCTATAGAAAATAAAGAATTATTACAAAAATACCCCGATCCGTTAGCTCTTGAGGTTCGTAAAGCGGTTCTAAATCAACTATTGAGAGACAAAGATACATTAACTAATAGAAATACTGTTTTTGTAGGAAATGGTTCCAGCGCTATTTTGGATGTAATTTTCAAAGTGTTTGTTAATCTTGGAGATGAGGTTATTATATTCTATCCCACTTTTGGATTATATAAAGTTTTAGCTAATCTTTACGGCGCAAAAATTACCGAGATTAAATTAGATGACAATTTTACAATACCAGAAAGTGTTTACAACCAAAAAGGAAAATTACTCTTTATAAATTCACCAAACGATCCTAACGGGAAGTCATATGATAATGATACTATTCTTAAAATTTGTCACAATTTTCCTGGAATTGTTGTAGTGGACGAAGCGTACGCCGAATTCTCAGAATATTCGTGTTTACCATTACTAAAAAATGTAAAAAATTTAATTGTTTGCAGAACTTTCTCAAAAGCTTTTTCGCTTGCTTCACTAAGAATCGGATACGCATTAGCTGATGCTTCCATCGTTAAAGAAATGAATAGAGTTAAATTACCTTTTAATACAAATTATATCGCCCAGCATGCAGCATTATCTTGCATAAAACATAGAAATAAAGTATACGATCAAAATAAGAAGATAATCACAGAAAGAAAAAGAATGTCAGAAATACTTAATAAGTATGAAGGTATCAGCGTGCTACCCTCAGATGCGAATTTTATCTTTATTAAATTTGATGATAAATCAACTACTTTAAAATTTTTATGGGACTTAAAAGATATAAAAATCTTAGTACGACACTTCAGTAAGCCGGACCTTTATAACTATCTTAGAATAACTATTGGTAAAAAAGAAGAAAATAATAAGTTTTTACAAGCATTTAATACTGTTGCTGAGAAATATCTATAATCTTTTCTTAGATTTCCAAACTTTTTTATTTCCAAACATCAATAATTAATTAAATTAGTTTTTATTATCTATCCTAATCTTTTTGGCGGAGTTGGTAAAACATTTTTAGTGGAGTCAATAGTAAAACCCTAAAGTGCAAAAATTGTGGTTATTCAATTGTAAAACCATATCCAGAAGACCAACTTTGCCCCAGATGTAAAAAATTCTTAACAGGTTTGTTTGAATATAACGACCCCGAAATAAGTGAATCAAAAAAGATTTCCCCTCAACTATTTAAAGCCAAAACCGCAACAGCTTCCTCAAAATTAAAAGGTAAAGTCAGAGTAAAGCAAGCAGCAATTAAATTTTCTTTAGACGACGAAAAGATTATCTTAAAAAAAAGCGGAAATGGGAGTGGTGGCGAATACATGCAATTCTGTGGAATAACCTCGGTAGAGAGAACTCCCTTATTTGCAAGTAATGATAGATTACACTATTTATTAGAATTATCAAATAACTTAGATTTCATTGCTACTAGTATTTTAGGTGGAGACCTTGACAAAATGCTCCTCAAATCCGCAAATAACGAAGATGTAAAGTGCCAATTCTTCGAAAAGAATAATATCATATATTTAATCTATGGCGTTTTTCCCGATAAAAAAGGAAAGTGGTTTCTCGAGCAAATGGCGAAGTACTATTCAGATCTAGTACGAGGTAAAGACGTTAACAATTTAACAAAAATTACTAAATTTGAAATTGATAATAAGTTTAAGGGTCATCTTATTTTTATCTTAAAGGAATATTTACAATTACAAGATGTATTTTCAGACCAAGAAATTCCATATTTAGAGGATTGGATAAGAATTGATTATCTTGGATTGTCATCAATGTCAATTGGTGTAATTTCGCTCTTACTTGATAAAGAAGGTCAATTAAATGTAAAAGTACCGGGAGAATTTGAGAATCTAGAGGAAGAGATGGAAATGAAAGAATCGCTACTAACTGCCAAAATCGAGGCAATTGCTGCGAATACCTTAGGAAACACTGGTGCCTATCCACGCTGGATTTCTGTTAAATTGGGGTTTCAAAAGTATCGATTTTTAACTTTTAGAAAATATCAAAATGACTATTTTCTTTCTTGCTTATCTGAAGGAAATTTAAGGAAGATCGAAAATGTAGAAGCCCAAATAGAACCAATTTTGTATCATGGGATTAGCTCGCCCTTTTCGGGAAATCTAAGGCCTTTTAACAGATTAAAAGCCACAATTAAAGATTTGTTTAAGAAAGTTTCTGAACGCAAATTTACTTAAATTTTTTATTTTTGAAAAATCTTTAATTACTAAATCAGTAACAAACATTTTATTTTAAATATTATCCCATAATGGAGTTAAATCCTCAAAATATATTTGAAGAGTACTGTAATAAACTCTTAGATAAACCTTCTGCCACTAATTTACTGATTTCTATCATTGAGAATTACGAGGAAGATATAATTAGAGCAGATTCTATTAATATCTTGGGTAAAATAAATTTAAAAGATGATAAATTATTCAATTTCTTTGAAAACATTTTACTTTCT
>JABCSY010000030.1 GCA_018238625.1 Promethearchaeota archaeon | reverse complement strand
TTTAAGTTATCGTGTTTTTCAGGTTTTTCGACAATTAGTTGGCTAATTTGTATTCCAGATAAAATACTTTGTAATATATTGTTAATATCGTGAGCGAATACGTCTTTATAGAACTCTGCTCGATCGTATGCTTTTCTATATTTTTCCTCGGATTCTTTTATCTTTTGTTCGTTATTCTTGCGCTCGATTAATCGCTTTACGATTTCGACAATAGAATAAATTAGTCTTCTTTTCTCCTTTAAGAATGGATCTTTATCAAAATTTGGCATAGCTTTCAAATAATTTACTTCTAAAGATCCAACTAATTTTCCATATTCCTTAATATCGACTTTCTGTTTCCATATTGTTTCACGAAAATTTTCAGTTTTAAATTCTTGTCCATTATAGATTATTCTTGCGCAAGTTACGTTAGGAAATTGCCAAGCTGGTAGAATATATTTCAAGGTTTTGATAAAAAATTGTTCCATTGAAATATCGGATTGTTCACTTAACTTTGAAGCGTTATATAAACATGTAAGCTCCTTAACGCGTTCATTTAAATTCTTCTCCAATTTCTTGCGTTTAACGGATTCTTTTTCAAGGTCCAATATTTTTTTTTCCAGCTTGTGGATTAAACGTTCGTTATAGAGTTTCAATATCTCTTTTTCGTTTTTAATAATGCTTTTGCTAGGTTTATCTTGGCTTATTTCCGTTTCTTGAATTAAGTTTTTAATAGCCTCAATAAATCTATTTGGGTCAAGAGGTTTTCTCAAGAATAAATCCGCTCCCAACCCCAAAGCAAACTCTTCGTCTTCTTTTTCTATATAAGTGGCAGTGTAAAAAATAAACAAGAGATCTTTAAATTTTCTTTCACTTCTTACAGCTTGACAAAGTTGATATCCGTCCATTATTGGCATTAAGATATCTGATATAATCATTTTAAAATTATCGCTATGTAATTTTTCAAGAGCTTGTTTACCATTTTCAGCTATTACCACCTCGTGTCCAAGTTTCTTTATCATAAGTTCTAATAAATAGAGGTTTTCTTTATTATCGTCAACAATAAGGATTTTCATTATCTTTTACCTCATCTTTTTATATATATTTTTTTACCATTCGTTCTTAATTCGTAATCTACTTTTCCTCCACTGGAAGTCTTTTTCTCCCTTATTACTTCTTCAATATTATAAAGGTCCCAATCCAAACGCTGTAAAATCGGATCTATAATGCTCCCTTTAGTATTTGGTTCGTCTGTTAACTTATTCTTGAAATCTTCAATCCTCTTAATAAAAATTTCTAAACTGCTCTTATCAAATACGATAATAAAATAATAAAATACATTAATTTAAGTCTTTTTTAGAACACGTAAAAATAAGAAGAGCAGGTATTATTAATTGATAACCACCAATAGTAGTAGTTTTATCTGGAAATTCTACTATTGAAATTCCATCCTCAATTACATGGATTTCATATGCTTGGGAGGTCGTTAAAAGATTAAAATGTTTTTTAATTACGGATAAAAACTATTAATTTTTGATTTCTTCTTTTTTATTTCGACTAAAATCCGACTTAATTCTATAATTCGCAGCAAAAATAATCGTTAAAAATTCTCAAATCTAAAACGGTCTAGCAATTTATTAGGTCGACTTTCGCTTTTTCTACCATGGAAAAACCTTGTTCTTATTACAACTGGGGAAAAAGCTTCAAAAAATCTTAAACAATCGCAAAAACCCAAATTTGATCGAAAAGTTTGATTCGCACATTTAAAACCCGTTCGCAAAAGAATCGATTCTTCTAAGAGTTCTCCATTTAGACTTCAATTAAAATCGATGAAAAACGATAGAGTTCCTTTGTTTTGAAAGATAGTTTTTGGGTAGTTTGTGGTAGAATTTTCTTTTACGATTACGTCCTAAAATTTGTTCATCTTTTTGTATATCTAAAAAATTTTCATTTCTATTACCTAATAAAAAGAGTTCATTTTTTGAAATGTTTCAATACCTTTAAAAAGACCTCACCCCATCTTAATTTTCTAAGTAAAATTGTAAAAAGTTCTTCGAAAAAAATACTAAAAAAAGTTAGCGATTAAAAAAAATGGTCATCGTTCAAGAGTGCAGTACTGTTATTCCTAACAACATTTTCAATCTAATTTCTCCTAAACTATTTGAATTTTTTAATAACAAATTTGTCAATTTGAATATCATTAGTCAAAAATAGCACACGGTTTCAAAGATCAGCCCATTTATAATGTGTAGAATAGTGAAAATCCAATTCCGAGCCTTTTCGGAATTCCGATATTTTTTGGAATGGATCTGACGACTCCGATTTTTTTCGGAATATTTTTGCAAAACCTTTAAATATTACCTTTTCTAGAATAAGAATTGTTGTTAAAATAAAAAATAACAAAAATTCTTGCCTCCACATTGCAAACGTATTACATATAACCGAAGGTTTAGGCGTTTTAGGTGGAGTCATTTAGAATAGAAATATATGGCGATGATAACGAAAAATAGCTCGAATAAGCCGTGTATTACCTGTTCTGAACCAATATACAAAAAAAAGAATTAAAAAAAAGACGAAATAATAATGAAAATAAAAATGAAATATAAATCGGTACTATTGTTGAGCTTGTTTTTAACGGCGTGCTTAAGCCCATTAACTTCGCTCGGTCGAGCAACTACGAACCCAAAGACTAGCGCCCCCACTTTTAGTTGGGAAGAAGTTACCTACGACTATTCTTTAGCGCGGTCATGGGCGGGTGAATCAAAGATATTCAATTATTCGAACAGTTATTCAGACGTATTTAATACTAACTCCCACTACTATAACGAATCAGCAAGCACTTGGACGAAAGAAATCAGGACTACTTATTACGACGCTAACTATAGTTTTTACTCAAATACAACAATTAAGGGATATATCGATCTTAACATGAGTTTGGACGTGTATCGTGTCGACGTTCAATACGGAGACGCCGTTGATCTTATCTGGACAGCTATTAAACAAGGTACGTTAGAAATGGAAACTTTCTATGAACAATGGGAGAAGGACTATTCGTATGTAGAAGAGTATTATCAAGACGTTGAAAGCGAATTTGTTAAGTACGACACGAATACTTGGGACGTCATAGACTCGTGGACAGAAACTTATAACGATACGGGAGTACTTAACATGACGGTTGATGCCGACCCGACCGTCTATAACGCGTATAATTTTTTAGAATTAGAATTTTCGATTCCGTTAATTCTAGTAATGCAAGTCTACACAACCGCAAACAAAGATAAGATTGCTTGGGCTGAAATGTTTTACGAATATATTGTTTACAAAGATTTAGATAATGATGCTATCTATTCTGCGGGCGAGACTTCTGACCCTACTACGTCCGGATTTGATCTATACTCTAGCGACGAGTTTAGCGGTTTTTTAAGACCTTTGGCTTGGGATTTCCAGATGTATCGCGAGTATACCCATCCTTCACCATTTAATGAGACTATACACCGAATCCTCCCTTTTGATAAAACTGTAAACGAGATCGCTTCTACTATCCAATTCACACCACCCGCTTTAATTGGCGATAGCGTTGTTTCTTGGGACATAGAATATCCGCAATTTCCGATTTCTGCCTTAATTATTGAAGACGAATCGGTGGAGTATTATACTAAAGCGAACGCAACGTACGATTTGATGTCTCCTGGCGATTTCAATTATCAGTTCGATTACAACCTTTCTGAGAGTCAAGCTGACCTCGATTTTACTCTAAGTTTATCAAAGATCAGTAACGAGAGCTTTTACAACGCGGTTCAAGGATTGGGATTATGCCTCCCTCACCACAACTTTTTCGTTGCGTCCTTTGATATCAACGAGGTCGACCCAGTCGAGTTAACCGTGCCTTCCGA
The DNA here is from genome assembly GCA_018238625.1 of Promethearchaeota archaeon. Taxonomy (GTDB): domain Archaea; phylum Asgardarchaeota; class Lokiarchaeia; order Sigyniarchaeales; family SOKP01; genus SOKP01. Next base: position 36,502 of record JABCSY010000030.1, on the reverse strand, counting down.
TCTTTTTACGTTCGAATCGAACGGGTCTACCGTCGCGGAGATTAACATGATAAACCCTGCAAAGAAGAATTACACGCTATACGATTTTCCCGAATTGGGTACAAATACAGAGATGGAATCTGCTGGCGGGAGCTTACATAAATTACTTGTGGCAGATAGCGAACAAACCGGCAATGTTGGCGACCCTTTCACAAACTTAATTTATACGATTAAAGAGATTGCGGAAGCTGATCCGACTTTTACGATTGCAGACGACTTGTATAAAATAGAAACGCAAAACTATCCCCTGTGGAATGGCGAAAAACTAGTTCACGACCCTACTCTTACCATTTACTACGACCCTCAAGATTTCGGAGAAGAGCCACCGGATTTACCCGAACCCGCGATCCCAGGGTTCGACTTGTGCGCGATCTTTGCCGTTGCTAGTACAGTGATATCGATGCAAATAATTAAGCGTAAAAAAGAAAAAAAACCCTAAATCATTTTTTTTTTATTTATATTAACCAAAATTCAAGAAAAAACTAAAAAAAATAGTAAAAAAGTAAAAACTAACTAAAAATCTCTCGGTGCTAAAAAATGGCAACTTCTACGCGATCGGAAAATTGCTGGAAAAACCATCAAGAAGTGAAGTTCGAATCTTTGAGGCCTATAGCTCAGAGACAGCTCGAGTCTATATTTCGAAGGATGGAGCTCACTCGGGATCGCTCGCGGTACGCCGAAGAGATAGAAAAGATATTAATAGACGAAGAAAAAAGGCAAAAAAACAACTTTAAAGTTTAGAAAAAGGAGAGCGTTTTGATTAAAGAATTTCGAATAGCTAGAAACAATCGTTTAACTAAAGAATTTCGAGTAGCTACGAACAATCGTTTGTTTAAGGAAGTTCTATGCGGTAGCTCTACGGCTGAGCTTATAGTTAGGTCGAGCGACTCGCCTTTCGTAAAATACAGGAATTATAAAAGGTCTATAACGTGCGAATTAACGCCCGATAGGACGCTCGAGCTTAGAAACCTTATCCGCGACCGTTTCGCTAAACTCGAAGTAGATCTTACGCTAATACAACTAACTATAACGGAAGTTGAGAGCGTTGTTACCGTCTATTTTGCCGAAATTAAAGGTCGCAAGCTAACAGAAAGTCAACTGTCTTTAATTAATTATTTACGCGAAAAAACTGCCAGAGAGAGGGAAAAAAAAGCTCACCAAAAACGCTTTGAAGAAGCGAAGTCTCTTAGGTTGTTTCTTAGAAACCAATACGTTACGTACGTTAAATCTTCAAAAGATAGAAACGAATTTTTAAAAATAAAGCAAATTCACCAAACCTACTTGGAAAAAATACCTTACGATAAAGTTCAGATAGATTTTCTCGAGAAATTAAAGCAAAGAACTCGAGATTTATCAAATAATTTTAACAATTCTCAATCTAAAAAAAAAACCGGTTTAACCCTAACTAAAAATCTACAGGAAGTAGAAAAAAACATGATAGGAAAAGAAAAAGGTAAAGACCAAAAACATAAGCGCTTTTCGAAAGAAAAGTACGAGCAAGATTACGGAAAATTGCTTTCAGAAGAGAAATACAAAAGAGCTCTTCAGAGAGAAGTTCAAGAAGCTCGGAAAGACATTTCGTTCAAATTAGACAAAATTATTCGCTACTTGGAAAACTCAAAGAAAGATTGCGTTCGCTGCAATTATAGAGGTACCTATAATGGCCCAATTGAATTTAGTTTCGCCGAATACGAGGACACGCCCGAAAAAGACCTAGAAAAAGTTACGTGCGTTAAAAGCAAAAAGGTCGTTCAAGACGTGTGCTATATATCGTACCTGTTCAATAACTATGAGACTACAGAAAGAATCGAGGAAGATAAATGCGCTGAAGACAAAGGACCCGTTCCTTCAGAAGAGATCGTTCAAAAGTTAACCCATGAGAAAACCGAAGATCAACCAAGAACTATCGTTTCAAAAGACGATAAATTGCCTTTAACAAAAATAAAGAAAAGTCCAAAGATTAAAGAAACTTCCAAGAAAAGATCGCAGAAACGCATTAAAAAACAGAGAAAAAGGATAAAAAAGGCGAGAACTCGTTTAAATCGATCTAGTGTCTTTGAATCTGGGATAAAAGAGAGAGTAGCAATAAACAGAGAGTATAGAAGATTTTCCAGAACCTTAAAAAGCGCCACAATCAAGTTTTACGAGCGTTCAAACCAACCAATAACGGAGTTAAAAGACGCGCAAGCTAAGCTTAATATTTCCGAGCTAAACAAAAAGTTTCCGTTAAACTCTGGTAAAATTCCATTGCCATACAACGATCCTAAGAGTAGAATTGAACACGACGATAAATTGTTAGAAAAATACTTAGAGGAAAAAGAAACTAAAAAGCAGGACTTCTTAAAACAAGGTTTGATCGCGAAAAATACTAACGGCCTTCCCCGCCTGACTAAAAGCGATTTACAACCTATTAAAGCGGTTTTTGAGTCTTATTTTAACGATTATAACTTGTCAACCAAACAGATTTTGATCCGTAATAAAATAAAAGAATGTATCGGCTATTCGGGAGGTTCAGATGCCTTACGCATTGTTAATAACAAAAGGATTCTTAAAAAGAAGGTTCGAAAGCTTGCAAGAAAAGAGAAACCCTGCAGAACCGTTCTAAAAAGCGTTAAAAGCAAAGGAAGGACGGTTAGACGTTCGTATAGCAAATATCGAGCGAATAAAGAACCTGTGGCGGTACAAACTCGAGTTAAGAACGCTTTTAAAAAATCTATCGTGCCTAACGCGGTAAAATTTTTAGCAATTTTTGGGATTACTTTCATATCGTTAATGGCTTTTGTTTCTCCTGAAACTTTTAATTTTCCGGTAGAAGTTATTTCGGGTTTTCTCTACGTGCAAGTGTTCGTTTACTTGATATTTTTATACCTTTCCATCGAAAACTACGTGTTTTCAGTTAGAAAGCTCTTTTACTTGTTTATATCGCCCCTTATACTATTTGGCATCGTGTTTTTTTTCGTTAGTCTCGAGTGGATGGTTGCGGCAGCTGCTTGCACTCCTTTAGCCGCGTTTCAATCTCATCGCATGAAAAAAAGACGGCTTAGGATCAACGTCAATAAAATTCCGCTAAACTCGAAAGGTTGCCTCAGGTACGGAACTATAACTATCTTTTATCACCAGTTTAAGTTCCCCATATTGACGGTTTTATCGCTAATGTTGGGAGTAGTTTTTATCTGGACTTATTTTTTCGACCCTTACAGCACTATTACGGCTCCAGCGATGCTAACGCTAATAATATTTGCCTTTACTTTTAAGAGCAAAAAAATAACTCGCAAGATAGTATCCAAATTAAAAAGACAAAAACAAAAAGAAAGAGGAATTAGAACTTCAAAGAAAAATTTAGTGGTTATTTACGACAAAAACAAAAGAGCTGCTCTTTTAATTTTAGTTTTTCTGGTAATATTTCCGATAACTTTCGGAGTTAACTCAATGTACTCGGTTCAAAACCCAGAGTACGGATTTGCATATATCTCCCAAGAAGAAAGGTTGTCTACGAGCTCGATAGATTTTTCTAGCTTAGATTACCTTCCGGGCTTAGACGACTTAGAAGAGCTTTCGATTAACGGTAAGTTCGTAATTAAATGCGACATATCGCCGTTGCTTGGGCAAGCCGCTCGGGTTTGGCTGGAATTAATCCCAAAGAATGTGCCCCCAATAGAAGGGTTTTACGCAAAGAGGTCCTACAACGTGCTTTCTCCCCACCTAAACGGACCTTTAGAAGCTCACGAGTTAATAACCGAAGTCAATTTAAACGAGCTTAACCTTATGCCGGGAACTTACGAAGCAAAAATTACTTACACCATTCTCACTGGTTTTTCCTTTAGAACCTCTACTCCTGAAGTTTACGAGATAACGATCGCTAAAGACGATTTGACGGTAATCTCAAACGATATTTTCGAAGAGGTGTTAGATTCAAAATATTACGGCGCGGTATACACTTTTGAACACCCAAACGACGGCTCTTGGACGGTCGTGTTCGATGGAAAGCTAGTAAACAGCATTAGAGAGCCTTTACCTACCGAAAAACTAGATTTGTTCGTAGAACAAAACGACAGGTACGAAAAAATAGAAACTGTTACTACAAAGAAAGACGGAACTTTTTATTACAAACACAAAGTTTACGGCTCGATCGAGCAAAACATGCTAGTTAAAATATCTCGGGCAGAAGACGGTTTTTATAACCCAATGAACTACGTTGAATACGCAGGACTTGAATTTGACGCAGAAAATGGGAGATACTTCCTAGATGTCAACGAAGACCTGTATCCAGATTGGCCCTTCAGCATATACGACTTATTAAAGGCTCACACCAGTAGTTACACCCCTCCCAGCTCTTTAGATTTCTGGGCAAAATTTGACGAAAATTTAGGATATAGCACCTTCGACGAGATTCACAGCCTAGAAGGAACCTTAGAAGGAAATACGAATTGGACAGATGGAAAAAACGATTATGGTTTGGAGTTCGATGGAGAGGGAGAACCAATCGTTCAAGAAAACGTCACCTCTACGATTTATGCTATGTATGCAAATGTATCCTACGAATATGAAGGCGTAGGTGAAGTTGAAGGTTCTGAAGGGTATTACGACCCTGGAACTGCGCAAAATGTACAAGATGGTGGTATCGATTGGACAAGTCCCGATAACGCAAAAACGCAAAATAACACGTATGCAATCGCTAATTCTATTGCAAAGAGGAAAAGGAGCGATATCTTGCGAGTAACCAACTTCGGGTTTGATGTTCCTACAACGGCAACGATTGACGGTATTCACGTGCGAATCGATAGACGTGCATCGGCGGCAGATTCAATTAGGGATAGAACAGTGAATTTGGTGCTAGGTGGGATAACACAAGGAAGCAGCAAAGCCGATCTGGTGTTGTATTGGCCTACCAGCGATCAATATATGGGTTATGGTGGGGCAACAGATAACTGGGGTGCAAGTTTAGACGCTTCAGATATAAATAGTGGAACCTTCGGAGTCCAATTTCAAGTCGATAATAAAGACACTTCAACCGCTCGGAGCGCTTATATCGACCACATTGAGATGATAGTGTATTACACAGAATCAGGGGCGGGTTCACAAGTAAACAGCAGTATCGTTCTTCCAAATGAAGACATTGTCTCTCAATGGAATGCATCTGCACCAGTTGATCATTATAGTTTACTTAACGAGGAGGTAGAAGAATCTAACGCCCCAGAAACTAACAGCGGGTTTATATTTACTTCTAGCATGTTTCAAGGGTCCTACATCGTTGATGAGTTAAACATGAGTACCTTTAGCGTTCAAGACGGAAACGTAACTGAAATTTCGATTAAGATTTACGGAAACGAAACCACGATAGATTCGACGGTAGACGTATACTGTGGAAGTTGGTTAGGAGAAAAACAATTGGATATGTCTTCAAGCCCAGGATGGAACACCTACACGTGGTCTGGGTTGAGTTTGCCCCAGACCGATTTAGATGGAATGAAGATTAGGTTTAATTCGACTACTCCAGAATCGCAAGATCCAGAATATCAAAATTTTGATTTCGTGCAATTTGGAGACGTTCTAGACTCTACATTAGGCGCTTCTAACGACAAATTTGTTGTAACTGGTTGGCTCTTCCCAACGAGCTTGACCTCTGATCAAAACGAAAATGGTATAAAAAACCTATTCTTTGCAAAAGAGGGCAACATAGAGATTGGGATAAACGAGAGCGGCTTCGTGCAAATTTATTTAAGTAACGCTACTACGGAAGCAGTGGGGACTTATGGCTTTGATAACGCCATCCCGTTAAATCAATGGACTTATATAGCGATTAGGTACAACAAAAGCGATGTCGACGTGTTAATAGGGGACATGTGGTGTCGAGACGCTCTTGGTGGAATAAGTGAACCTTGGAACGGCGGAAGTTACCTGAAATCGGGCGGAGCTCTAACTATAGGCGCTAATTACTCGTGTTTTGCCGGGATTATAGACGAGATATCTGTGTTTAACATCAGCCTTACAGATGCTGAGATCGAGGCTCACATGGGAGACCCCTCCGTGTCGATTTTTCTGGGAGTTGCAAAAGAGGACGGGCAAGGTGGTTGGACTTTTATTACTACTCTAGGAGAATTAATAGGTGGCTATCTCAATTTTGAGGTAAACGCAACCGATAACGAGGTAGAATCGATGGAATTTTACCTATCGAGGAGCCAACCCGATTTTCAAACCCAAACCGAAGCCGATTGGGACTTCCTCGCCAGTTTTAGTTTCGATTCGGCTTATTACTCGTATTTACTCAATTCGAGAGACCTTCCTGATTCTAATAGTTGGTACTTTGTTTGTAAAGCGACAGATGTAGACGAAAACGTGGTGTACGAGTATTACAACACTTATTTTGCCATAGAACACTTCCACGATTTGATAAATTACACTTATTTAGACAAAGACGGAAGAATAAACCACAATTCCAACCTTGGAGTCGTTCCAATCGACGGATTTGAGTGGCACATATCTTCTTTAAACTTATACGTGAATTATTCTAACGATATCGATTACCTAAAAAGCGTTTCCTACACCGACCTTTATTCGTATTATTGGTTAATTGATCTAGTTGAGCTACAAAATTGGGCTTCAAACAAAGGTTTATCGCCCGATAATTACGAAATTAGTTTCGTTGTCCAAGCTAACTTGTCTTATAGCTTCGGAGAACCGTTTTATTTGTACAATTATACGCTCGAGACGACTATTTTAGACGTTAAAGGTCCCGATCTGGAACTAATTACGGGAGGAGAGTATTCTTTGGTTCTAGGATCGACTTACGACGAGGTAGAAAATAACGTAATTAACATGGGTATTAGCTCAATAGATGCCGATTTTGACAAGGTGACTCTAGAATACAGGTACGAAACTCCGACCACCGCAGACTGGGTCAAATACGGAGATTTCGATTCGATTGGATCTTTAGCAGATGTTTATTTCGACGTGATTAACCTAAGAGACGAGAACGTCACCATTAGGTTTATTGGCTTCGACGATTTATCTAATAGCTTTACGCTATACCAAGGCAATTATTGGCTGGTAAAAGACTTTAACAACCACGAGAATTTCGTTGTTGAAGGCCTTGAGGGCGGTTCAATCTACGGGTTAGATCAAGACGGAATGGTCGATTTACACCTAAAAGTCATTCCTGTAGATAACGATATCACTTACGTGTGGATAAGCACTGGGTACGAGACCTTCCAGCTCAATAACGTAGAATCGGAAGGAGACCACATCTATTTTACCGACGATGGCGTCATAGACGTTGACATCAAGCTTGATTCTTCTAAATACCCAATTTCTGGAACTGATTTCGCTTTTATAAACGTATCTGTAGTGTTGTATCAAGGAGACGTTCGCATAGCAGATAAAAAAGTTGTAATTACCGTAATTACTCGAGTTTTTAACGACATAGTCGAAATCTCGGATTTAGTAGTAAACATTACCGAATCCATCAACAACATAAGGATGAGCTTCGTAAACGATAACAACGCTTACAACAACTCTCACTCTATTCCCTTCGTGGTTAACAACATTCCTCCAGTGGTAAAAGTGTTTAACTCCCACGGTGTTTTAGTTTACGCTTTGGATTTATCTGCAAATTACGATTACTTGTTAACTTTAAACTTGACCGAATCTCAATTGAGTTCGAGCACCAATTCGCCTCAGACCACCTCTAACGTGGATAGAACTGCAGGTGGGGGACCAACAGATTCGGGATGGATGTCTCCTCAAGCTACGACTAATATAGATCGATATCTTGGTTCTTTTAGTAACGAAATAACTTCCTCTCCACAAACGATAACCTCAGTAGATAGGAGCGGGAGCGTTGACTGGGTAAATCTAAATAACGTTCAATCTCAAAACGACGCTTACGCTTTGGCTGATATGGTAGTTAGTGGTGGCAGTAGTGGAATTCCAGTAATAGAATTATGGACAGAACAAGGCGATACCGATCCTTCCGCCCCTATAACGCTAGCTAAACCATCTGGGGTCGAATCAGGCGATTTATTACTGCTCATCGCGATGAACGACGCTCCTGATGCTACGGCTTTTTCGGATAATAAGGTCGGTTGGAACTTCGTTGGTACTTCTGGTAACGGCGTTTCTGACGCGCATATTGCTGTTTTTTGGAGAATTGCGGATGGAACGGAAGGACCAACTGAAACCGTTACTTCGGCAGGAGAAGACGAGTGGGTTGGGTACTATCTTAGGATAACTGGGGCTGACGACACTAACCCAATTAACGTCTACAACTTTGAGCAATCTTCATCGGTTTCGAGTAGTCATATTATTCCAGCAATAACATCCACAGTTGACGATTGTTTAATGCTGTACGGACTGAGCTTTGATGGAGGGGATGGATATACATTCGATGTTTCTGGAACTGGATGGTCAGAAGTCGACGAACATCAAACTGGCACGAATGGAGCTAACGACGCGAGCGGGTGTTTTGGTAGCAGAGAATTAGCGTCTCAAGGTTCATCTGGAAGCGCGACAGTTGGTTGTTCCGTTTCAGACGGTGCCGCCTACTTTCAGCTCGCAATTGCGCCAAGTAGCGGAGCAAGCGGTAGCGCAGAAACCGATTATTTACGGGCTACTAATTTTGGGTTTGACGTTCCTAATGGGGCTACTATAGAAGGTATCACGGTTGAAATAGACAAATGTACCAACGTTACTAATTCAGTTATGGATTATTCAATTCAACTTCGAGATTCTACAGGACCAATAGGAGATATTAAAACGAACGCTTCTTATTGGAACGATTCTGATTTCGATTACTACGCCGTCTATGGCGGATCGGACTTTCTATGGGGCACATCGTGGACTATAGCTGAAATCGAAAGCTCACTCTTTGGAGTGGATATCGTGGCAGATACAGATACTTCCGCTCTCGCATCTATCGATCACATTCGCATTATAATAAATTATTCAGTATCACTATCGGGAGAGCCTTGGCAAGATCCAAGCAAGACAACTTCGCAAGACAACGATAATGCATATGTCTCTTTCAGTTCAATAACGGAAAGTACATCGGATTGGTTGCGATTAACAGACTTCGGGTTTACTATTCCGGACGCGACAGAAATAACTGGTATAGAAATTCGCATAGACAGAGATTCTTCCGTATCTGACTCCATAAAAGACGCGGAGATATACCTAAGAAAAACCACAGGTCAAATTGGAAATAACCTATCAAACGGTCTATGGTGGGACACTACAAACGATAATTACGATTTATACGGCGGGAGTTCCGAATTATGGGGGGCTTCGTGGAATTACGCTGAAATTAACAGTCCCGATTTCGGAATTGATCTCTTTGTAAAATATTTCGATGCGGTACCGGTAGAAGCTCGCATCGATCACTTACAAATTAAAGTGTATTATACCGAATCGCCAAAAAGTCAAGAAGAGTGGACTAATCCGAGTAAAGTTATCGACCAAGACGACGACGAGACCTTCGTCTCCTTTAACACCGCCACAGAAACTAGTTCGGATTGGCTTAGGTTGACAAACTTTGGGTTTGACCTTCCTGATGGGGCTACTATTCTTGGTATCTTTGTTGAGATGGATAGATATAGCACCTTAGCTGATTCTATTTGGGACGGTTCTGTCTTTTTACGGAACTCTTTAGGACAATTGGACTACGATAACGCTATGGGTGGGTACTGGAACTCGATAGATAACGACATATACGATTTTTATGGAGGACCCACCGACCTTTGGGAGACTACTTGGACTGTTGCCGATGTTAACATTCCCAATTTCGGGGTTGATATTTTTGTTAATTCTTCGGGCTTGGTTACCACCGAGGCTAGAATAGACCAAGTGAGAATTACTATATATTATTCTACTCCAAGCTCAGACGTAGTAATAGTGGACAATAAGTTCACGGTAAATATCCCTTCCCTGCCGGTTGGGGAAGAATTGTGTTCGATCGAGGAAGTGAGGGTAAACGGGACTTCGTACGACCACTCTTATTTTATTGACGCTATAAACGGTACTATTTTAATCACTTTGCTCGCCCCAATTAACCTCGACGGTTCTTACGACAGTTTCAGCCCAGTTTTCATGGATATTGGCGTGTCAACTTCGTTCCACGACTCCGATCAATTTATAGCAAGTTTTGACTTTTCTCAATTACCTCAAGATAATTATACTTTTGTTGGAGAATTTTTAGATATAACAGGAGTCATTTCTCAATTTACTGTTAATACTTCAATTTCCATAGATTTTCACGGTCCACAAATATATAGTCAATTTACTAACAATTGTTCGATCAATCCCGAATCGGGCTCTATATCTTTTGTTGTAAGCGATCTTTCGGGCGTTTTAAGTTATTATTTCAACGCTACTATAGACGGTTATTGGACGCTGCCGTGCGAAAAGTTCAAGACTATTTCGCCAATAACGAGGAGAAAATTTCCAGCAAAATGGAAAATTTAGCTAAAGAAATCTATACATCGATTAAAGTTATCAGACCTCAATTTTACCAAGCCGTTGTTCAATTTTTCACGAGCAAAAACACATTAGAAACTTTACTAAGGGACCGCATAGATGGAGGATTTGACTTAGCCTTTAAAGATCATGTGAATATGTTATTTAAGCAAGATATCGATGGTACAACCAAACAATTGTCAGTAAATATGCTTCCTTCTGGTATTGAGATATACGATGGTAGTCAATGGGTAGAACTCCCTGCTAATTATAAATTTGATTCTGTTCACGTAATAGTACATTATAAAGGCAGTTCTGGTCAAATAAAGAACGGTATTTTGAAAGTCGATACTATACGTACGAAATTACCTAAGGGCGTTTACGAAGGATATTACGATTTTGATACTGAAACTCCGCTTCATAACATTTATTTGTGCGATTCCAATGGACAATATCTCTTTAGCAAGGTAAAGATTGTAGAAGATGGTGATGCTACTCGTTTCGAAGTCAGAAAAAAAGAGGGAACACAAGAATGGTACGTGCCATTTGTAGGGCAAGTTTCAAAAAGAGCAATTAGATCATTCTATATTTCCTTTGGTATTTCTTCAGGAAATCAATTTACTTTCTTTTTACAAGATACCGTGTTATCCATTAGCGCAACCGCTAAAAGTTACGAGAAATATCTACCCGATTTAAAGTTTAAGGAAAGAAGTAAAGACAATCTAAATTCTTTAACTCCTCTTTTAGGCTTAAACATTCGAGACGACCTTTATTTTAGAATTAACTCTTTACTTAGTTTTCTATATCAGTTGGAACAATTTGAGATAACGGGAAACGACATTTTCTTTTCCGATCGTATGGTTCAATTAGAAGGTAAATTAGCGCCCACCGGAGAGCAATTTTCGTTCGATTATTATCAAAAAGTTTTAGCGAAGTTATCTCCAAGCGACGCCGACTTAAAGAATTTAGACATAGCAAACACCAAAACCTACTATAAAACATTATTAAAGATTTTAAAAAATGCGATAGGGAACGAATTTTTCAAAAATTACAAATCTCTTGAACTTATAAAAGGAAAAGAATTTTCTTCAGGTATAGACTTGAATGTAGATAGCCAGAACGACGATCTTATGCTTATTGTGAAAGTAAACGAAGTGTTAAAGGAGATCATGGGATTTTCAGGGAGCATATTATTTAAGTTAGGGTTTATAACTTTCGAAAAGGTATCTACTGGTTCTTATAGAGTGAAATCTGTGGGGCAAACGTACGATAATTTTCTTAAGTTTATGAGAAGATCTAACACCAAACCGATATTTCAAGCTTCGCCTTACTCCATGATACAAGAAGTCATTTCGGCCATCATGCTTGTAGGCTACGAAGAAACTATCTCATACAATAAGGGTGAAGTTCCAGTTTCCAGAGTTATTAGCTACGATCAAAGAACTTCGATTTTATCTGATTTATTCGACAAAGACATAGTCATAGCCTCTCTGGGGAACAAATATATCATGCTGGATATCTTTTTAAACAAATTCTATGCAGAATACAAAAGAGAAGCTGATTACACGCAAATAGGGTGGGCGCTTTCTAAAGTTTTAGATTCGCAGTTTAACAACAAAATAATTGAGCAACTAATTAGGTTGGGTATGGATAGTCGTCATATAAATTCATTCCGCACAATGTCTTTTAACTGTTTGTACAAATACTTATTCGCTGCCACAGATTACGGTGCGAACCCAGCAGAAGACTGGGCAGTTAGGTTTCGAGAAAGTCTTTCGGATTTTATTAACGCTAAAGGCGTTTCTGTTGGATTAAACTTACAAGCGTTAAAAAAACCACTAGCAGCCTATTTAAGAGCTTATCCCAGTTCGGGTTTAACTTTAGAAATGCTTTACGACATATTTGCGACCATAAATTTAAATCCATCAAATTACGATCAATTCTTTAAGCAATTTGCCGACTTTAGGATTACGAAACATTTATTAGCGACCGGAGATAAAGGTTGGAGGCTCCAACCCGACTACATTTTTAGATCGCGAATGGATCACGTAATAAACCTTGCAAACTTTTTTGCTTACATGGCAAAGACTTATGGGGGCCCGAACCAAAAAGTTCGGATTTACGGTTATTCATTGAAGAGGGAAGGAATAGGTTACAAAAGCTCCAACGTACTTGCTTATTTCCCTAAAGTTGACGCTCAGAGCCAAGACACAAACATGCCTAATGATAATTTGCGATACTTCGAACTTGACTTCAACAATTTAGATCAGTTTGATTTTATACTATTCTTAGGGGCGTTCTTAGCAGATGAACAAACCTTCATCGTTAAGACAGAAGGAATGGAGGGTAACGAGTTTCTTTTTGCCTTTGATGCGGTTAGCGGCGCGATAGATATTGGTAACATCTATCCAAGCCTTCGGAGTGATGAAGTGCAACCTTGCTCTAAAGATGATTTTTACGCAGGTCTTATATGGGCAGATAAAAACGCTCAGAGCGATTTAGCAACCGTTTTTAATTCCATTATGAACGCATTTAAACAAGATAACTTCGCAACTGTGCATAGGTATAATGATATCGAAGTATGGAGAAAATTCTGTGAGAAAGTAATGTTTTTAAAAGTTTTTTCCGCTCTCGTAAATACTCCGTAAAATTTGAATAAATTTTAAGAAACAAAAATTATTTTTATATCGTTTTTAAATTAATAAATTGCAGTGGTAGGAAAGTTAATAAGAATGAATTTCTATGAAATTCACAAGTAAGAAGTAAAAATTCTAAAAAAATTGTTGGTAAATTGTGAAAGATAAAGAAGAATTGGATTGGATTCCTTTGGATAGCGAGATTTCTTTGGGAGAGGAGAGAGGCGCAAATGAGGAGAGAGAAAAGTTTTTGTATAACCACGAATTTGTAGAGAGGATCGAAGTTCTCCACGCTATATACGATCTTCGCGAAATCATGTATCCTGAATGCAAAGAAGCTGAAGAACCCGCTATTATGGACGATGTGGAAGCGTTTCGATACGGCTTTAAGTTCCCCGAAAGCGCCCATCGCAACCTCACCAAGAGCACGCTCACGAAGATATTAAAAATTTTCGTCGGTTTCTCGAGTTTAGCCGATGTTCCTATAGTAAAAGATTTAATCGATTTAACCGATATTGACTTCGTTCATAACACACTCGTTCATAACACTGTAAAGTTTTTAACGCAACTTTTTGATTTAGAAGGCGTTAGAGAGCAAGTTAAGGCGTATTTAACAAATCCTTACACGTATAAAAGCAAAGGGTTGGCGCCTGCTTTAGAATATTTGCTCACTCGCGAACCACGTATTACCGAAGCGGAGAAGGGAGTGCTTTCAGAGCTGTTAGGTTTTTTACAGGAGTAACCTTTTTCTAATTTTTTTTTTAATTAAATTTTTTTACGATATTGAACCTTGATAATTTTTTTACTTAAGGTTTTAACGTATCTTTAAATCTATTGACCAACGAGAGAAATTCTTAAGTAAAAAGAAGGAAATCGGAAACCAGGACGTTCAAAATTTTAAAAAGAGGAGATGTATTTATCTAATAACAGGGTTTTCCCGACCCGCGGAAATCGCGAATTTGTCATAAGGGTTGAGGTATTGAGTCTTTCGACTCTTAGGTATAAGAATATATTTTTTGATCATGGTTTCCAATTTTATTTTGATAGTCAAATATTGATCACTTAACTATATAAAGATATCTATCTTTTCGCATGACAAAAGGGAAAATTGAAAATGGCCTAATATTAGATTATTAAAGGTCAATCTTAAAAGATACTGCGATTAAAACACTAAAAATGAGCCTTTTCGAAGATTTAGATGAAATTTAAGAAATTATTACAAGGAAGATTATATTCTTTGTCTAACTTCTAAGATTAGCACAATTCCCGTGTTGGATGATGGTAAATTAAACAGTTATCTACGAAATAATTTTATTTTGAATTTTTTTTATAATTTTTCGACGAAAAACTATCTTTTTCTCATTTACCAATTCAACTATAGCGCTATAAATCATGAGTTTTCCATACTTTTTTTTCAAAGACTTTAAAATTGCCTTTAACAATCTATTCTCGTCATACCGTGGATTTTTATTCTTTAGATAATAAAAATTTACAATTCTCTTTTTCAAGACATTTTTTAAATTTTTATCGTAGAATCGAGCGATCTTGTAACCTGAAAATTCCGTACACAGTATGTTCCAACTAGGAATTTCTGCAAAATTTGAATCCTTAAAATAATAGCCATCATATCGGTTTTTAAAAAACCCACGTTTGTTTTTACTTATAGGTTTAGAAAAATGAAGCGCGAAAGGCGTTCTAAGAGACGCCATATTTTTACTAATGTTCAAATTAACGTAATAGACACGACCCCCATACATTCGATGCAAGAAATTTTCTGCTAAGCTAATTTTTATACATTTAGTATCAACGGGGTATTTTGACGATGCTACGCAGTTCCCTTCACCATGTAACACCCATAAAATGTAGATACCTTGTTTATTATAATCCTTCGTTCTTTTGATAATTTCTTTTACAGAAATTTTAGAATTTTGAACTTCTACTACTACTTCTCTTCCCGTATCGAGTTTAAAATACACGTCGGCAAAGCGATTCCCTAAATATTTTTCAATGGACCTTTTTACTACTGACTTATCGTTTTCATAAATATACTTGTACAATAACAACTTGATCGCTTTATGGAAATGAGATTCTGCTGGAGTGCCAATCAGTGAGATTTCATTCATATTGCTCTAAATAGCAAAAAACATGTTCTTTTCTTAAAAAGATTCTTAGACCCCTAATATAATTTAACAGTACTATGAATTTTTGAATTTTTAGACCAAATTTGGGTGGATCCTAAATTTGTCCCTCTAAGTTTTTGTTTCTTACCATCCATTCCATGATATACTTTCTAACTCAAAATTAGAATGATATTTAGCCACTAATTCAGGAATTTTCAAATCAAAATCTTCTTTAATGAGTTCGATATTTTTATCATCTGTAAAAGTAATAAACCTCACGTCTGTAACGGGATATCCTGACCATTCTACTAAATCAGGCAAAAGGTCCCTAAAGGTTTGATCCCTATCAGCTTTTAAAAATGTAGTATTCCAACGATTTTTATTGACGGTTTTAGTGGTAAAATCTAATTCGATTTTTTCTTTAAGCAAGTTATAAACGTTAAAAGAGGTTCCATGCTCATCAACCAATTCTGAAATAGTCAAATCTAATTCTTGCAGCAACCCAATAGGTCTAGCTTTTGAACTAGGTTTTAATAGTATGTACTCAGGGGGGATAGCTATGTCCTTTGATATAATTGGACCGATATCGTTTACATGCGCGTTTAGAGGTGCCTTCACTATTAATTTCTTAAATTCAGACTCTATTTCAAAGAAAAAAGATAATTTTACTTTCTTAGCCATACTAATCAAATTTTAAAATAATTTCTTGGTTTACACTCAATTATTTTATAGAGCGATTAATAAATCATAAATTCACCCTTTTTCACTGACTTTTGCAACTTATTTTTTACTCTATTTTGGAACTTTTAATACTTTACAAATTAAGGTTGAAGGAACCATTTCCATTATTTCTTTTCGATACCATTCCTCGCGAGGGAAGACATCTCTTTCCAATGGTTTAGGCTCAAGTATGTTTTCTATATTGAAGCCAATCCTGATTAATCCATTGATGATATCACTAATTTTTGATGCGTGAACTCTAAGATCTATTCCTGTAGACTCTACAAATGTCACTTCTTTTTCAAAATAGCTTCCCGATATTTTAAGCTCCTTAAGATCAAGATCCTCTGCACCAAGAAGGTTGTAAATCGGGTGTTGCATACTAAACACGAAAATACCATTCGGTTTTAAAATTCTATAAGCTTCCTTAAATGCTGCATTCAAATCTTGCATCCAATCTAATGCGAAAATAGATATTGCAATATCAAATATATCATCATCGATCATTATTAAATTCTCTATATCACCTTCTATTAACTCAATTTTAACTTTATTTTCTATTATTAAATTTTTAGCATATTTCAATTGTTCTAAAGACATATCAACTCCTGTACAAATACCTCCTTTCTTTGCTAAAGTAATAGAGTTTTCAGCGGCTCCACATCCTAATTCTACAATTCTTTTTTCTTCAACATCCCCAAGCAGATTAAGTTCAGACTCCCTTGCATAACCTAGAGCGTATTCAATATCATCAAATGATAACTTTCTTTTCTTCTGATATTCTAATGCTATTAAATTCCAATGTTCTTTAATGGTGTTTTTACTCATATTGTAATGAATTTAAGTAATTTATTAAATTTTTATCTAAAGTTTAAGTTAAAATTCCAATCATCACTGAATTTTGCATCCACTCTCGAATTTTTCTTTATATAATTAGAATATTAATAATTCATTAAACTGTATTCAATAAAAAAGCAGAGTTTACTAAATAAATGTGATAAAAATGGTTGATAAACATAGCCAAAGTTTTTTTGGGCAATCGACGGGGCTCACGCTTAGAAGCTCTTCAAAAACAGAACCGTTTATCTTTTTGAAGTGCATCAAGAAAAAACCCGATGGTTCGTGGGAAAAACCTTCTTTAGGAGAAGGAAAGACAATTAAATGCAATTTAGACGAAATCGTAATGATTTTAGACGTCCTAAATCGAAATAGGGCCTCGTGGTCGAGCTTTCATAACTTCAAAGACGTAAAAACTCAAATCTCTTTTAAATGGGAGGATGACGCCAAGGAAAAGTTATTAATTTATATCGGTAAATATTCTAAGATGTTAAAATTTGCCCAAATTGAAATTTTCAGGCTGTTATTAAAGCATATATTGGAAGAAAAAATCGAGTTTTCTACGGTTTTAAACTTTGGCGCAATAAATAAAGAGACAACAGTTCCTAAAGAGATTGGCCAAATAAATAAAGGAAATGGCTCAAAGTCATTACCAATTGTGACAGAAACGGTAGAACGCAATGAAAGTGAAGTTAGTCAATTAAAAGGCGTTATTGAAGGCGAAACCGAGAAAGCTTTGCTTATCCAGTTTAACGAAGATAAAGAAGTGTGGATTCCTAAATCAATTATTCGATCCGATTACGACATTTCAGTAAAAGATAGCACCCAAAGCTTCTTAATTGATAACTGGATACTTAAAAGAAATAATATCAACACAAATTAACTTTTTTTTTTAAGATTTGGAACAAATTCTTCGTCGCAAAGAGCTTTTAATTCTCTGTTATAATCGATCATCTTTTTAGCAATTTCAGGATGAGAAAGCAGTTGTACTTCCGCTTTATCGTCGCGATCCCACAATAAGTAGGGTGTAGTTTCGTGTGGAACTTCTTCCTTAACTTGATTTAACCACTCTTCAGGCAATTCGTTTTTTAGTTCAACATCTAACATTCGCGCTAAAAATAAAGTCCAAGCTCTAGGTACAGCAGTCATTAAATAACCACCCCCTCCTACCGCAATCCATTTGTTCTGACAATAATCCTGAGCAGATGTGTAGAGAGTTTGAGCAATATCTCGATAAATCGAAAGTGAAAGCCCCATTTGCGTTAAGGGGTCGTTAAAGTACATATCTGCCCCTAACTGAGTTAATAAAACATCGGGGGCATAAGCCTCTAAAATCCTAGGTACACAATAACGAAATAATTTTCGAAACATTCTATTATCAGTACCTGGCAACAAAGGAAAGTTAATAGAAAATCCCTTTCCTGCTCCTTCACCGACTTCTTTTGGCTCTCCAGTACCAGGGAATAAAAACTTTCCACTTTCGTGAAAAGAGATCGTTAAAACATTTGGATCGTCGTAAAACAACCCTTGTACACCATCTCCATGGTGACAATCAATATCCAAATACGCAATTCTAATATCCTTTTTCAAATTTTTAAGATGGTGAATAGCTACGGCAATATCGTTAAAAATACAAAATCCCGAAGCCTTTTTTTTGTGTGCGTGGTGAAGTCCACCTGCTGGATTAAAAGCAATATTTATGTCGTTGTCTTGCCAAACTAGATCTGCAGCTAGCAAACTTGCTCCACACACTAACGCTGATGCCTCGTACATGCCTTTAAAAACAGGCGTATCTCCAGTTTCTAACCCATAGAGATATGGTTGAACGCTTCTATCCATAGGATTCTCGCTTAATTTCTTAACTATTTCCACATACTCTGGGTCGTGAGCCCTTTCTATTTCTTTTTGTGTAGCGGGGCTTGGTTCAAAGACCTCTAACCTTTCGTTATTAAAAAGATTTAGTTTCTCCATAAGGCTATACGTAAGTTTAATCCTTAAAGGCCTCAGAGGATGCTGTGGTCCAAAATTGTAACTCTGATATTTATTGGTATAAATAAGCGCTGTCTTATTAACCATAAATAATAATTACAATCCATTTTTTATAAGTTTTTGAAAAATAATACAAAAAATTATATTATCGGAGTCACATATAAAAAAATAAAGGTATTTAAGAATATTTCATACTAAATTAGTCCATCACTATAAAATGAGTCAAAGATTTACAAAATTCGTAGAAAGGGTAGCTAAAGACAACGAATTCAAGCCGCTTAAAAATAGGCTACTAAACCATTTACAAAAAGAAAGCGAAAATAAATACAAAAATTACCCGCGGCTTTTAGAGTTATTACTTAACTATTGGCCTAAATACAAAGAAGGTTCCAAAATTTCATATCTGCTAAAAGACCATTACGAGGAGATTTTCTATTTTTACCTTACTACGATGTTCCCTTTCAGAAAGAGAGGTTTGACGCTTTCTGGAGCAGAAGCTCCGACTGCCGTTGATTTTAAGCTTATTTACCAATATCATTATAACTTAGGGGAAATTGAGGCTATCAATAAAGTAATGAAATCGTTAAGCATTGAAACCAAAACTGAGAGTGTTTTGAAAAGACTCTTAATTTTTGCTGTAAGTTCATTTAGCCCCATGGTAGAACAAATTTTTAAACGACCTTTTGCTTTTCAATTCTCTAATATTGACGCAAATCTATTTGATAATGGAGAGTGGGAAGTAATCGCAATAATTTCAGCCAGAGAACAATAGTTTCTTTCATTATCTATTGATTTTATATAGAAATCGTAATTTAAAAATAGATTCGAAAATTAAGACGATTTGGCGTTATTTTGTCAAAAAAGAGCCTAAATCCATCATTTTACCATCGCCTTTTTTAACTTGGATTTTCCCTTTAATTCCTTTGATTTTCCGCACTAAATGAATAATTGCATCCAAAGGAATCCTTCTTGGAATTCCACCTTGACGGTTGATTATGGCAATTAAATAATCTATATTTGCTACTACATCTGAACTAATTAACTCGTTGTAAATTGCTTGATATACCATTGGTTCGCTAGTTTTTATTTTTTCTAAATAAGAAAAAGCATCTGGTGCTAAAACAGCCCTCAATACATAAACGACCTTTTCAGTTATGGAATGAACCCTCTCATGCATCTGTTTCTGCTGATTCTGAGTTTCCATAAGAGCTTTCATTTTTTTCAACCGAATCTTTTCTAATTCGTGTTGTTCTTCGTTGTTGTTGTGCTCGCTCAATATTATTACCTTATGATTTTAAATAATAAATAAAATTAAGAATTTACGATTTTTAAAGCAATTTCTAAGGCTCTTATACCGTCATCCAGAGTTACTTCTAGCTCTTTATCGTAAAGGAAATTATTAATTTCTCTCTTCAATGGTTCGTCCCCTTTCAAAGGAGTGAACGAAGTATCTTTTGTAACTGGCCATTCTCCCTGCAGATCGATGCCCGTTCGGATGTTTATCTGTTGAGTAATGAAATCAATAGAAATGCCCCCAAATTCACCGTTAACATACATTCTTCTAAACTTAGAAGGCGTTAGCCAATTTGACTCTATCTGGCCTATTGCCTTACCGAAATCTAATATTATAAAAGCCGCATCGGCATGAACGCTATCTTTATAACATTTTTTCACGCCATATGCATTTACTATCTTATTTTTACCTAAAATTTTTTCTTGTAGATAAATATCGTGAATGGATAAATCTAAAAT
This sequence comes from Promethearchaeota archaeon, assembly GCA_018238625.1. GTDB lineage: Archaea > Asgardarchaeota > Lokiarchaeia > Sigyniarchaeales > SOKP01 > SOKP01. The sequence continues at coordinate 15,963 of JABCSY010000030.1, read as the reverse complement.
AACGCCCATGTCCCAATCTCTTTTAGGGTACAACCCAATGCGTTTTGACGCAATTGAAATTATCTCTCCTATATCGTTAACGTGGTTTAATAATTTAGCAAAAGCGGGATTAAACAACTCGATAAAACCAGGCATTATTCGAATGTCGTCGTATTCTTTAAAACTAATTAATTCTTCCAAATTCAACGCCATCGGTTTTTCCATCAATATATCTATTCCAGCTTCAGCAAATTTTTTAGCAATTTTTGGAATATGTTTTGGTTGGGTTACAATGCTCACGGCGTCAATCTCTTCGTTTTTTATTAGATCGTCCACATCTTTATAAGTGTTAATTCCCTCGTATTGTTCTGCTATTTGCTTTAACTTAGTTTCGTTAGTATCACATATACCAACAAGCTCAGAAAGATCGTTAAAATTTCTGATATGTGCCCGACCAAACCAACCAGCACCAACAACAGCTGTTCTTTTCTTTTTCATTGTTCTCAATCTAAAAATCAAACTATTAATATTGAAAAATAATGCTGATCAAAATAAGAATTTTATCAAGTTAATCGAATCATACTCAAAACATTTATCAATATACATTTCCTAGAAAATCTCAAACAATAATTATTCAATTAAAAATGAAAGAAATTCATCATAAATTTTATGGAGCAGTACTCGTCGTTTTGTTTGTTTTTAGCTGCGTTAATTTCAATTTTTCCATAACGAACTATATCTCTGGAGATGAAAGTGGGTGCGAATCATTTAATAATTTTTCTCCCCCTTTAGCCATTACACCGAAATTAGCCCAACCTATAGGGAATTTCTCTCGCTACAATTTATCGGTCGTATTGGACGAAGCAAACTCGTTTATCGACGGCAATTTAACGGTTGATTTCTACAATAACGATGATATTAATTTTACAAGAATTCCTTTTCACCTCTATTTATCAGGAATGGAATACGAAAATAGATCTGGGATTATAGAAATCGTCAATGTAACTGATGTAAACAACCTCAGTATAACGTTTCCCTTTGAAGTCTACTCAAATCAGCAGATAATGTGGGTAAATATTTCGGAAAAGTTAGAACCTCAAAAGAGGGTACAATTTAACGTTAAATTTAACGCCACTCTCCCAGATGGACCAATTGACAGGGCAAATTCTCACGGAAGCGATCTAAATCAATCGCGCATTTACAAATTTGGAAGTTTTTATCCCATACCTTGTGTTTACGACAATGACGACGGTTGGAACATCGATCCCTATTTAGATATCGGCGATCCCTTTTACTTTGACATGGCTTACTATAACCTTTCTATTGAAGTGCCCAGCGAAATGGTAATCGCGGCAACTGGAAAATTAGAAGAAAGAATAAACAAAGGTTCAACGACCTTCTATCGATTTAACCCCATTTATCCCGTTCGAGAGGTCACCTTTTCAGCTTCTCGATTCTTTCAAGTAGAATCGAAGATTTCAAATGGAGTAAACCTCTCAGTCTATTATCTTCCTAAATCTGGCTATATATGGACAAATTTTGCCTTAAATTACTCCGAACAAGCACTTTTTCTCTATAATAACACTTTTGGAACTTATCCTTATCCAACCCTTAATGTTGTAGAAGAATATACTTGGTACGGGGGTATGGAATATCCAAATCAAGTTTATATTACCGAATCTATGGATAATTGGAATGCCCCCCTCTCATATAAGCGACATTACTTAGAATTGATTATTGCCCATGAATTAGGCCACCAATGGTGGTATAACTTAGTAGGAAACGACGAAATCGATGTGGGCTTTTTAGACGAAGGTATTACGTGTTGGTCGACTGATTATTATGGTGAATATTATTACGGAGATTGGGAACACTTCCAAAGTATACCTTATATCCAAGAAGTTAGAGCTTACTTCGTAGAAATGATGAAGGGTTCAAAGATCAACCAAACTATTTACGAATGTATAGATACTAATACTGATTATTGGTATATTGCGTATATTAAAGCACCTCTTATCTTCGAAAAATTGCGCCAAACTATAGGGCATTCAAATTTCATCGCTGGATTAAGGCATTATTTTGAAAGCTACCAATTTAAGCTCGTGGTTTTATCAGATATGCAGCAAGCATTCGAAACCGTAATAGGGCAATCGTTAGATTGGTTCTTTTTCCCGTGGTTTGATAACCTCTATCTACCAAAATATTCTTTCTCGGAGCATAATTACAATGCAGCAACGAAGATCTTAAATCTAACAATTGTAGATATTAACATGCCCTTAAACGATTATGCGTATTCGCAACAAGTTCCTCTAGCCGTCTACAATGTATCAGGATATGAGATTTATAGCCAAGATATTTGGATTAATGGCACAACCGAATTATCTCTTAACCTATCCACAAACCCTGGTAAAGTAAGTCTTTTATACAATAATTACGTTTTAGTCCAATTAAACGCAGAATACGACCTCTCGTTGGACTTAATTCTTCAAAGTGCCGAACAAGCTATTCAAGGATACGATATAAGTATTTTTTTACTTCTTAGCGCGCATCTTATAGGCCTTTTAATAGTTATCATCAAAAGAAAGGTGAAGAAACTCAAATAGAGTGTAATTTAAATCTTTTTAGTCCCCCCACCCGGAATCTCATCCTTCCTAAAACAGAAAGGGAGTTTGAGCCGGGGACCTCACGGTATCGGCTGACAATACTTCATAGGCAAAAACCTTAGTATGCGATATTTATCTACAGCCGCGCGCTCTAAACCAACTGAGCTATGGGGGGACAAAAAAATATCAATATATTTTTTAATTTTAATAATCATATAATTTTTACGATTTTAAAAGCGTTCTATAACTTTTTTATCCAAATTTTGAGTTTTTTGTCTAAACCTAATTGAACGTGTTTCACAATTATCACCCATAACCGAAGAATATTCGGCATTATAAGTTCAGACTGAATAACCTTCGATGGATTTATATAAGATAAATTATATATAATATATTGTAGGAACTAAAACTACAGAATAATAATCTTTTATTCGAATTGAATAATATTCATATAAAAAACTAAAATAGGATTGGTGATTTTAATGGTAAAATGCCCTGGATGTGGAGTTGAATATTCGCTCGGTAGAAAAATTTATCATTCATGTGATAAAAATACGATTTATCATGGAGTTATTTGGAACGATGATCGTGTATCTCGACCGTGGAACTGTAATCCAATTGAAAATTATAATCAACCTAAATTAGAAAATAAAAACTATTTAAGAACTATTGAAAAACTTATTCAAGTTGTTAAACACTAGAATAGCCCCTTTTTTTTTCTTATTTATTTTTAAATATATTTACATACCTTTACCTATTCAAGTTTTTTGCTAAAATTTGGCAAGTTTAACGACTTTAAACCAATAAAGACAGATAAATTCCACAATAGTATAAAATTCCCTAACGTCTAACGGTTTATTTATGTAACTATTCGCATGCAAATTATAAGCTTTAATTAAATCTTCTTCATTACTTGATATGGTTAAAACTACTACAGGAATTCGTTTTAAATCTTCGTCTTCCTTAATTTCCTTCAATGCATCAAGACCATTCTTCCTAGGTAAATTTAAATCTAAAAGAATCAAATCAGGGAGATTAACTTTAGAATATTTCCCAAGTTTTTTCAAAAAATTTATTGCTTCAACACCGTCTTTTACTACATCCAAAGCACAATCTATTTCACTTTTTTGAATAGCTACTTCCGTAAGACGTATATCTGCGGGATTATCTTCAACAATTAAAATCCTGAACTTATTCAATATTTATACCTACCATAAAAATATTTACTCTTTTAATTTTTTTTTAGTAGTTTCTATAGCAATAGTAAAGAAGAAAGTAGATCCTTTACCTAGTTCTGATTCTACCCATATTTGTCCGCCATATCTTTGAACTATTTTTCTACATATTGGTAATCCAATCCCAGAACCAGGATACTCTTCTTTGGTATGTAAACGATAAAAAATATTATAGATACGATTGAAATATTTTGATTCAATTCCAATCCCATTGTCTTTTATCGAAAAAAGCCATCCCATATCAATTTTTTTTACTCCTACGTGGATTTTAGGTGTTTCCTCTCTTCGGAATTTAATCGCATTGCTAATAAAATTTTGAAATAATTGTAACATTTGAGTTCTGTCTACTTTTAATGTTGGAAGTTTATCATAAGTAATAATTGCGCTACTTTCTTTTATTGATTCAGTCAGATTAAATAAAGCATCCTTTAGTATATCCTCAAGGTTATTCCAGTTGGGTGGTTTAGCATGCGTGGTAATTCGTGAGTATGTTAACAAATCTTTTATAAGTGTATTCATTCTTATTGCGCCATCAGCAATAAAGGAAAGAAAATCTTTACCATCTTTATCTAACTTATCGTGATATTCATCTTCAAGAAGTTGAGAAAAACTTAGTATTGCCCGTAAAGGTTCTTGCAAATCATGAGATGAAACATAAGCGAATTGCTGCAGATCCTCGTTAGAACGTTCTAAATCCTTAATAATATTTTTTAATTCTAATTCCCTCATTGATAGTTGATCAGATAGGTACAATACAACAAATCCAATAAAAATTAACGATATGGAACTAATAATATCGTTAAAAGTCTCTGGAATAAAATAACCTTGCCTTACAATCAAATGAACAACTATTAAAACCGTAGATAAAAATATAGGTACAATCAAACCCTTTTTCCTCCACCATAAAATCGCCAAAATTGAAGGAAAATAGAAAAAATATGAAATTAGGATGGTTGTTTTAAGTACTAGTTCAAAATAAAAAATTATTAAAAATGAAATTATAACTAAAACCAAAACAATAAAGATCTTAGCTATGTCTTCTCTAAATTTGAATCTCATTTTATTTGAAAAATTATTTTTAATAATGTAAAAATTTCGAAAAATAATAATTTGTAAGAATTATTAAACTATAAATATGCATTTAAAATGAATATTATTCAATTAAAAGATTTATTTATTTTTAGTGTTTATTAATTCAAAATTTTTAATACCAAATGTTATGAGGAGAATTTAAATGGAAAATGATAAAATAGACATTTTATTGATTGAAGATAATACCGTAGATGTACGTCTTATACAAGAACTATTAAAAAAATCTTCAGATTTATCTTACGATTTAGAATCGTTTTCACGCCTTTCTGACGGTATTAATCGCCTTAAAGACAAAGATTTTGATATAATTTTATTAGATTTAACACTTCCAGATAGTGATATTGAATCTACTATTGAAAGTATGCTAGAATACGCTTTAAAAATTCCAATTATAGTTTTAACAGGTTTAGACGACAAAGAAATTGCATTAAATTCTCTCAAAAAAGGATTTCAAGATCATTTATTCAAAGGAGAACTTAATGCAAAAGTTCTAAAAAGAGCTGTATTGTATGGGATTGAACGGCATAAAATTGAGTTTAAAAAAGTAAAAAAGAATGATATTAAGATTGTCCTAGACGATAAGGATAAAATGATTCTTAACATTTTACAAGAGAATTATAAAATTTCATATAAAGAGATAAGTGAGAGAGTGAGTTTAGCGGCAAGTACAATACATAATCGCGTACAGAATATGTTAAATGAAGGAATTATAGAAAAAGTTGATACAATTGTTGATCCATTGAAAGTAGGCTATAACACCATAGCTTTTGTACACCTTTTCATTGACCCTTTGAAATTGAATGATATAGCCCAAAAATTAACACAATTTGATGAAGTTCAGCTTGTAACCACTTCAGCAGGAGAACATAATCTAATTTTAAAACTTATTGCTCTTGATGAGAAAAATCTATGGAGATTTATCAATGAAAAAATTAAAAGTATTGAGGGAATTAACCCGGATATAAAAGTATTAAGTTTTATTGATATTTTTAAAAAGAATCATAAAATTTGCTTTAAAATAGAAAAATAGAGAGGAATTTTATCCTTTTTATTATTAAATATTATATTTAGGTTATTATGGAAAAATTCCTCTTAGTTCAATAGCTTTTTTTAACCTTGATATTGCAATCATATATGCTGCTATCCTTAAAGTCACTTTTTTCTCATTAGATATCTTGTAAACTTCTTCAAATGCCTCAATCATAATATTTCTTAATTCTTGGTTAATCCGATCCAATTTCCAAAAATAGCTTTGAAGATCTTGAACATATTCAAAATAAGAAACACAAACTCCACCAGCATTAGCTAGAATATCTGGTACGACGATTATTTCTCTTCTTTCCAGAATCTCATCTGCTTCCGGGGTTGTTGGACCATTAGCACCTTCCAATATAACCTTACAATCTAAATTATATGCATTAGATTCAGTTATTTGATTTTCTATCGAAGCAGGAATTAAAACATCGCACTTAATTTCTAAAAGATCTTTATTACTGACAAAAAAATAATCCCTTTCATAAAAATCTTTTAATAAGCCATTTTTATCTCTCCATTCTAGTAATTCTTTTATGTTCAATCCTTGTTCGTCAAATAAGCCACCACTAATGTCTGAAACTGCTATTACTTTAACTCCCTCTTCATATAATATTTTAGCAATGTTTCCTCCAACATTTCCAAATCCTTGAATTACAATTTTTAAGGATTTCAAATCTAAATCTAGTTTTTCGCATATTGCTTGAAGTATAAAGTATAACCCTCTTCCTGTTGCTGTCTCTCTTCCAACAGACCCTCCAATCTCGATCGGCTTTCCAGTAACTACCCCTGGAACTGACTTTCCCTTTTGCATTGAATATACATCCATGATCCATGCCATAATTTGGGGATTTGTGTTAATATCTGGAGCAGGTATATCGATATCAGGACCTATTACATTAATTATTTCAGCGGTAAATCTTCGAGTTAATCTTTCAAGTTCTTTTTTTGAAAGTTTACTAGGATCAACACACACACCACCTTTTGCCCCCCCTAAAGGAAGATTTAGCAGACTATTTTTCCAAGTCATCCACATCGCAAGAGCTTTAACTTCGTCAAGAAAAACACCTTCAGAATAACGTAACCCGCCTTTCCCAGGACCTCGAACTGTAGAGTGGTGCACTCTATATCCCTCAAAAACCTCAAGATCTCCATTATCCATAATAATTGGAATCGAAACAATTAACGAACGCTCTATCCTTTTAAGGTACTTGCTAATGTTTTCGTCTAAACCCATCTTTTCAGCAACTATGTCAAATTGCATTTTTGCCATTTCAAATGGATTCTTATCCGGTTTGGTACTCTCCTTAATTTCTAAATCCTCAACTTTTTCGGTTAAAACTACAAGTTTTTTATAAATAATCTTCACCTTTTTTTATTTATAATTTTTAATTTATCCGAATAAAATTCAATTCTAATTTTTATCAGTATATTTATTAGTAAATTGATCTAATTAAATAGATACAATTTAAATATAAAAATCATATATAATAAATCTAACGAATTATTTTCGATCATCATAATAAAAAAACGAAAAGTCTTCGGAACTCCCATTTTTAAGAAAATATAATTCTATTGATCATAAAAATTATTAAAACCTCTATTTCAATATGAGAAATAAATAAAATTTTTGCGATTTTTAACAGATATAATGCGAATAGAGGGATTTTTCTAATCTGTAAAAACAAAACTTTTGAATCTTGCTATATTTTGCAATTTATCCGATTTACAACAAAAATCGAAATTTACACAATATTTTTTAAAGAAAACCCTAACTAGATATTTAACATTGTTTTAATATTTTAAAAGAAAAGTGAGTATTATGAGAGAAGAAACTGATTATACTGAAGCCATCGAATCGTACAAAGACGACAGTAACATAATCATCGAACCATGGGGTCGTAGTATCGATCATCTCCGGCTTACAATCATCGGAAAAGATGGAACGCCTTATTATAAAGGAAAGTTTATTTTCGAAATTAAGTTCCCGGAAAATTACCCGTTTGCACCTCCATTGAATTAGATGGTTAATCTATTTCGGAGAAATGCTTACGCGGTAACCCTCATGTGGCATCCAAACATAGATTCATCCATACCTCCCGGAAAGCTTAATATTTGTTTAGATTTAATTAACCCCGATTTAGTAGGGAAGGTAGATGCTAGCACTGGAGCTAGTGGGTGGACACCGTCCAAGACTCTAACTAATATAATAGAGGCTCTAAAGGGCATGATATTGAGAAATGTTTCATTCCTCAACTGCAAGCATGTAGAGCCTCCCTTCTTTAACCCTGGAGACCCTCTTAACCATGAGGCTGGAGATTTATTAGGAAATGCCTAATAAACTAGAAAACAATACTTCAGGGCGCTTAAGAAGTTCCAAGCTAAGGCTGCTTCATGGACGAAAAAGTACGCTATGGATTAGGTCTAAATAATATTTTTTTTATCTTATTTTTTACAGAATAACTCGTTTTATATATAATTCTTAGTTAAAAAAAACATTGATATAATGGATATTAATCTATTTTTTTTTTTGATAGTAAGCTCTTAATCTCTAACCAATTCATATCTGTGTCTAATTTTCTTTTTAAAAATTTTATAGCTGCTGATGTATGAATCGTGTTGGAACCAAGAGCCTGAGCAAATTCTACCGCAGTATAATCAGAAGACCTCCCTAACTCTATCTCATTTTTTCTTTGTTTAAATAAGTTCTTTGCTTTTAACCAATAATCCTCTTTTAAAGCATAGTTAGCAATCAAATTATTCCAACCACCTAAACGCTGTCGAATAAAATGTTTAATAGCATCAGAATTTTTGAATCCAGGAAGGACATTCAAAAGTAACTCGGGAGTTATTTGTCCTTCTGAAACATATTTCTTGATTTTATCACTTAATAAAGCGATTCGAATTTCTTTATAGGAAAGTCCTAAATATTTATTAATATAAATGTCTTCCTCAATCCATCTAATAATATCATGTCTATCAGCATTAATTTCATTGGAAATATATGCTGTCTTGTATCCCAGTTCAAATAAATTTTGAATTATGTTAAATCTTTTAAACCTAATAACATTTTCAAATCTAGCTAATGTAAATCCATACCAGAATTCAATACTATTATCAAGTATACGATTTTGCGTCTCTCTCATTCCTAATTTATCATAAACATAAGGCTTTCGACTAATAGCACCAATTCGTGGAAGCATGCATGCTTCATGTAAGGCTTTATCTAAAGAATCAAAAGGAAGAATTATGGATTTACGCACAATAGAACCCCCTGGTTCAATATTTCTTCCAAATTCATAAAATTGTGAATGAAAAAACCCAATCCAAAAGCTCTCTATTGTATTAGCTAATTCTTGAGTAGCTTTCTGAGTGCCTTGATCTTCAACAATTTGAAGAACTTCTACTTTAAATAATTTTTGAGCTTTTTTTGGATTAAGCCCGTATTTTCTGATTGTGTACTCAATCGCCGTTTTTGGATTACTAAACGCCTTGTAAAAATGACCACCATTTCCATATACACGTTCTTTAGCAGTTTTCCTTGTCATCCCAGGATAAAAAAGACCAGGAAATTTCAAATACTTATCATCTTGATTTTTTCTCCAATTGATAAGATAGATTGTAATATCATTTGGATTTTTATTTTGATCCACTTCCCAAAGTTGAAGTCTTTTTGCTTTATATAATCCGGAAATATCATTATTTGTTAACTCATGACCACAATACTTACATTTTAATTTCATATTATTAGATAAAAATTTTATTGGGATGTAATTATGTCTAATTATTGAACTATCAGATGATTTTCTACAAAAACCTATATTATCAAAGTAATAATCAACAATTTCCCAAGGTTTGTTTAATAATTCATTTTCTTGATGAATAAGATTACGATTATTTATGATGATATCACTCTTTCTATCAAGATTTATAATTATATCACATATATCATAAATAACATTTAAATTTCCATACTCCTTTGATTTTTGTATCCACAACCTTTTTTTTTTCATTTAATATTTCAGGGCTTTGAAAAAGTTTCAAGCTAAAGCAGCCTCTTGGACTAAAAAATACGCGATGGATTAGTTCATTTTTATTAATTTATTTATCTCTACTTTTTTAACACACTTCATAAGTCAAACGCCAGTATGAATGATCCTGAGTTACCTTAAGAGATTTATTTTTCTAATTTTATTGGTAAAAATAATTGATTTTTATAGGCTTCATAGACCATGAAATTAGCTTCTTGATCTGAAATATTCATTTCTTGCACGAGGGTTAAAGCGATTTCTGCAGGATAAAACCCATCAGATCTTGAATTAAGATCGTTTAAAATGGTTATAAATGATTCAGGAGCATCATATTTATTTAATTGTTTTACATTAATGATAGATTTTTTATTCAGATTCATGTCAAGTCCGGTTTCAATTTTTTCCTCAAAATCATTGAAAACTTGGATTTCGCCGTCAAAGTTTTTTAAATCATCAATATGCTTAATTTCATAAGCCCTTAAAACCTGTCCACACTGTTCTTTTATTAAATCTCCAAGATTTTTATGAGAAACTAAACCTAATCTAAGATATTCACCATCCATGAGGGTAATAGTAAATTCATTGTACTCAATAACATTATCTCCACCTCCATCCCGAACTGGTAGACCCATCTGTTTAGCAAGTTCATTTTTAAAACTTCCCATAGCAGATATAAAGCCAGTGAATAAATGTTCATCCAATCCAGTACCGCCATGAGCGGCAATTTTAGATAGACATAAGCCTGATTTATTATGTATGGCTAAAATTGTAAGAATGCTTGTTACATCTTTAAAATATTGCGCTTTTGATAACTGCTCTTCATCTAGTTTTCGTGATTTTTTTATTTTATCCTTTTTTGGCAATCCTCTTATTACAATTCCAGCAATTGTAATTACCGATATTACGATAATACTAATAACAATGATAAAAGTTACATTGAGGGAGGGTAGTTCTGGAGGGAGCTCCTTAATGAGAGTTACTTCAACATAATTGACATTACCAGCAGTATCATTCACATAGATTTTAACTAGAAAATGGCCTTCAGGTAATAAATTCCATATTGAAAAGGGCATGTCAATTAGTACATTATTACCGGGACTCGCGATAAATCCATATTCGATATTTGAATAATTAACGGTTACCCAGAGCTTATCAAAATTAACATCAGAAAAATTAATTATAAACTCGGGCGGTAATGCGAATATTGAGCCATTTGTAGGTGAATTTATGACAATCTCTGGAAGTAAGTCATCTCCATCATCCCATATCGGTAATGAATCATTACTGTTGGCAGATCCGGGAATAATATGACATATATCTCCTATTAGATCATCATTAGCATCCAATCCCGCGTAATTATCCCAATAATTCCCAATCATTGTATTATTCCAAAAAGTTGCCGTTCCGTTATCAATAGCGTGAACTATATTTGAAATAAAGGAATTTTTATAAAAATTATTATTCATATCAGAGGGATCATCAAGTTGTACCCCATTATTATTATCTTTAATAATGTTATCGTGAAACTCATTGTCATCGCAATTTATAAATAATCTTATTGCATAGCTTCCCGTTTCATTTATAAAATTTCCATATATTTTTCCCACATCACCCGCACTCATAAAAATTGCTGTAGAACCACCTGAAATTGTATTGCTAATAATTTCAATTTGACGAGTTATCAACAAAGATATTCCACGATTGGAATTTATTATTTTATTATTTGATATAATAATTTTCTCAGAGGAAACCAGCCTTATTCCATAATGATCAAGATCTTCAATTACATTTAGTGAGACATTGTTCTGATCACTATCATCAAATCTTATACCATAATCTTGCTGATTTGTAATTGTATTTTTAACTGTATTATTATATATCAAGTTTCCTTCACAAAAATTATTAAGAAATATTCCATTAACATCATTATCAGATACTATATTTTCCATAATTTCATTGTTATCGCAATAACTATTAAGATATATTCCAGTATCTTGGAAATTTGTACCATCATTTTTTGCTATATTTCCAAGGATTTTATTATTAATACAATTTGAGAATAAATTAATTCCCTGTCCCCCGTTATTAATTAATTCATTTTTTGAAATTGTATTATTAACGCAATTAACCAAGCTAATTCCCGAGTCTAAGTTATCTAATAGCCTATTATTAATTAAAGCCCCATTATTCGTATTTTCTAACTTAATTCCATTAGTGGTTTCAAATATTGTAACATTTCTAATTGTAAAATACACATTAATGGAATTTTCAATAAAAATACCAGAACCTATTGGAGAATCACTTGCATTAATTATCATGTTTTCAATTAAATAGGGATTATCCCAAGTACCTGATCCAGAACACCAATCAGTTTCATTAGCAATTGTCCAATTTAAATTAGTAATATGGATAAATGTAAAGTTATTCCAAAATCCTGCAGATTTTAAATTAAATGTTCTAATTTTCAAATCCTCTTGAGCAGGTTCAATACAATTTTTCATATTATTTTGATTAGAAATTGAAAAAATTATCAGAAATAGCATTAAAAAAGCAAAAATATTTTTCATTTTTATATTCATCATAAAATAGACCACTTCTACCTTATAAATAAAGTTATTCTATAAATAATTTTGTCATAAATAATACAAAGGAAAGAAGCAGTTGTGTTTTGTCCGCTACTCTCAACAGCGCTGGTGTGTGACATTTGAAAAAGGGGCTCAAAGTTCAAGCTTAGTGTGAATTGAGTTTACATGAGTGGGATGCGATGCATGTTTGTTAATGTTGTATGTTTTGCGAAGTTAAGAAGTGAGATGGTGTGGTTGTATTTTGGTGGGAGTGTGTTCTGGAGTTTTTACTCCATTTTTTATTTTCTATTTTTCAATTTCACAATTTAATGCTTAGATTGTTTATTTAGCAAATAAAATCCAATTAGAATATGGAAGATATAATAAGGTTATTTCTTCAGCTGTAAAATGATAATCTTTATAAAACTGAGTGGATTAAAGCAACTAATTAATTTTTCGGTGTTAGAATTGTTAAAAAAATCCAAAGGATTGAAATCACGGCTAATAGAACTGAATAAATTTGATATAAGAGAATTTAAGGGCCAATTATCTGACAAAGCTAAAATAGTAGTTCCGAAACTCTTCAAAACTGTTCAAAGAGCAAAAACGGATTACAAAAGAGAAATGAAAAACCTACCTGACAAACCTCAATCCGCACCTAAAGAATTTTGGGAAGAAGTTATCGAGCAAGCGAAGATTTTAGGAATTGATCTTGTAGGATTTGCGCCTGTGGACGAAAATTTTATTTTTAAGAACGATTATGTAGGCGGAATCGAATTTCTATACGAGAATGGAATTGTTTTAGGAATGGAAATGGATTACGAAGCTATAGATCAGGCTCCTGAACCTCCAGCAGGGTTAGAATCTTTAAACATATACGCAGAGTTAGGTGAGGCGACAAACAAATTAGCAGATTTTATTAGATCTAAAGGTTATAGAGCAATTGCGTGCCATCCACTTGGTGGTCCAATTCTTTTACCCGCGATGGCAGTAAAAGCAGGATTGGGGAAAATTGGAACTCAAGGTATTTTAATCACTAAAAAATTCGGTCCAAGGCAGAGATTATCCATGATTTCTGTGAACGCAACCCCTCTTCCTGACGTTTCTCAAGAAAATTTTGAGATAGACGAGTATTGTAAGAAATGCAAAAGATGCGTTCAAATGTGCCCCGTGAACGCGATTTACTACGAACCAATTATCAAAGAAAACGGTATAAAAACTAGAATTGATGGAGAAAAATGCATCGAATATTTTTACGAAACTACGGGATGTTCTATTTGTATAAAGGAATGTCCGTTTCACAAAATTGGGTACAGAGCGATGTATTATTCGCGTTTATAAATTGATTTGAAAATTTATAACGAAAACTTATTTTTTATGTAAAATTATCTTATTTATTCATTAGTCTTGTTGAATATGAAACATGGATAAGAGTAAAATACTTCCACTGAAAGATAAGAAAGTAATTGTGTTCGATTTAGATGGTACGATCGTTAGATTAGCGGCAGATTGGTATTCATTAAAAAAAGTTTTAAACGATCGTTATTCTGAACATTTTCAAGATGACTGTCAATTTACGAGCATTTCCGCTTGTCTTAGTGATATTGTCGGAAAAGGAGACGAAGCGGAATTACAACGTAATTTTGATGTTATTAAGCAATACGAACTTGATAACATAGAAAAGAACGAACCTATTGAAGAGACAATCTACTTTATCAATAATACAAAATTGTTTGGCGTAAAAAGGGGGACTAAACTAGCCATTTTATCCTTAAATACAAGACCAACTATTAAGAAATCCTTGGAATTAGCAGGAATAATTCCCGGAAATATTGAAAGCTATTACCAGGAAGCCGGCAGGGCCGGCAGAGATGGTAAAAAAGCATGGTGCATACTTCTCTACTCCCCATCTGACATTAAACTGCAGGAATATTTTATTGCGCAGAACCATCCTACAAAACAGCAGGTGTACCTGGTACACAACTATCTCATAAACCAGGATGAAAATCCCGTGTCAAAAACACGTGAAGAAATAAAAAAATCATTAAATATAGAAATTAGTGAACAGGGTATCTCAAGCACACTGAGAATCCTGAAAAAAGCAGGCGCAATTGATCTTCTTTCCCGATTTGATAACGTCGCCAGCGTAAAATTTGGAACACCCCCTGAAACAATTTTAAAAAGGCAAAAAAGCAAACTACAAAAAACTCTTACTTCGGCTATCATGGATATGGGGGGGGGAAACAAAGATGCTAACACATTTTCTTTTTCCTTTCGAGATCTAATTAAATCAGCAGGCCTAAAATCTGACCAGATCTCCCGCACTTTAAACAACATGGATAAACTAAATCTCATTAAATATTCATCTCCTTTTAGAGGACGCTCCATACTTATAAAGGATTTCAATACGCCCTTTGATAAACTTAACATTCCCTGGGAAAAAATGGAGATCCAGAGAAATCACGAAGTAAAAAAACTTCACCAAATTATCCAATATGCTACATCTCACCGCTGCAGGAGAAAAATGCTGCTCGAATACTTCGGCGAGAAATATGAAAAAGACCTCTGCCCCGGATGTGATATTTGTATCGGCCGGGAAATACTTGAAGATGAACCAACTTTTAAAGAAGCCGGATATACTATCCAGGAAGCAAAACTGGCAGAAAACCTGTTGAGATGCGTAAAAGAAATACCACAACCCCTTATAAAAATAAGAATCGCCCAGATACTAACCGGATCGAAGGCAATGGTTATCGAACAAAACGGTTTTGATAAATTAAAAACCTATAGCACAATTAAAGAATCACAGGAAAAAACCATGGAAATTCTTCAACGGCTCATTTCTGAAGGATTTTTGAAATTAAGCGGGGTCGAACACCCTGTAATCTTTCTGAACAAAAAAGGCATCGATGTTTTGCTCGGCAGAAAAGAATTCAAAATAATAGAAACCGGCAAAGACTCATCAGAAAAAACATTTTCAAAAAATGAAATAGACACACAGGAAGAAGCACTGCTGATAAAAATCTCTAAAAACCCGGAAGACCCCGAAATTCTTTTCGAAACAGGAAATTTTTACCTCGAAAAAGCAAAATTTTTCATCAGGGAAGGCAACACTAAAAACGCTATATCCTTTTCCGAACAAGGAAGCGCCTTATTACAAAAAGTCCTTGAAGATTTTCCAGCATCCAGCGCAGCCAAAAAAACTTCCACTCTCTTCAGACAACGTTTTGAAAACCTGTCCCACAAGGAAATTGATACGGATCCAATTGTAAATAATATCCCGAGCTGCCCGAGATGCGGTTCAAAAATGGTCCTGCGCGAAGGGGAATTCGGGAGATTCTGGGGTTGTTCTGAATATCCATATTGCCGCGGAACACATAAATATTAAGAAGCAGTGAATGGTGAATCGTATTTTAAAGTTAAACTA